>CAXTUT010000137.1:0-3883 GCA_964247465.1 uncultured Caulobacteraceae bacterium
GCCTGCGCGAGCTCGCGCCGTTTCCGATCGGAACCTGCCTCAGCACTGCGGAGCTGGCCGACCCCGCCTACCTCGCCCTGGTCGTGCGCCAGTGCAGCCAGATCATCCCGAGCTGGCAGCTGCAGATGGAGCAGGTGCTGCGCCCCGACGGCGCCCTGGACTTCGCAGCGGCCGACCGCATCGCCGGCTTCGCTGAGGCCAATCGACTGGCGCTCCACGCCACAGCGCTGGTCTGGTACGGCGAGAACCCGCCCGCCCTGACCCGGCTGGACAGCGAGCTGGGACGCGGTGAACGAGCCCATCCGGCCGGACGGCGCGGGCTTGCGCGACTGCCTCTACAGCCGCAACATGGGGGCTGAGGACTATGTCGCGCGCGCCTTCGACTACGCCCGCGAGGCCGATCCGCAGGCGGTGCTGGTGCTCAACGAGTTCGACCTGGAGCGCACGCCCGCCAAGCGCTTCGCCTTCCTGCGCCTGGCCGAGCGGCTGCTGAAGCGGGGCGCGCCGCTCGGCGCGCTGGGGACGCAGTGCCACCTGGACATCGGCGTCGACCCCGCGCTCTGCCGCCCGGCCATGCGCGAGCTGGCGAGCCTCGGCCTGCCCATCCGCGTCTCGGAACTGGACGTGTCGCTGGATGCGCCGGGCGCGCCCTTCATGTCGCTGGAGCGCCGCCAGGACGCCCAGGCGCGCCTGTACGCCGAGACGCTCGGCGCCTTCCTGGACTTGCCGCCGCACCAGCGGCTGGCCTTCTGCACCTGGGGGCTGGCGGACTCCAAGTCGTGGCTGCGCTTCCAGGCGGGCGGCGACAAAATGGACCGACCCCTGCCCTTCGACGACGCGCTGCAGCCCAAGCCCGCCTTCTTCGCCCTGGCCGACGGCTTGCAGCAGGCCTGAGGCGCGCGCCGCCGCTGTCCTGGGACCGCACACCTGCCGCGCCCGCCGACGGAGGAGAGCGCGCCATGGACATGATCCACGCCCTGCAGGATCGCGACAACCCCAACTCGCTCGCCATGCGCTTCCGCCGCGCCCGCGCCCGGCGCGTGGTGGAGCTGATCAGCGCGGCCCACGCCGAGCGCGGCGCCTGCCGGATCCTGGATCTGGGCGGCGAGCCCGACTACTGGCGGCTGTTCGACCGTGGCTTCCTGCAGTCCAAGGCGGTCGCCATCCTGCTGGTCAACCCCGCGCCGCAGGCGGTGGACGACCCGATGTTCACGACCCGCGTCGGCGACGCCTGCAGCCTGCCCGAGCTGGAGGCCGGCCAGTTCGACCTCGTGCACTCCAATTCGGTGATCGAGCACGTGGGCGACTGGGCGCGCATGGAGGCCTTCGCCGCCGAGGTGCGCCGCCTGGCCCCGCGCTACTACGTGCAGACCCCCTACTTCTACTTTCCCATCGAGCCCCACTTCTCCGAGCCCTTCTTCCACTGGCGCTCCGAACAGGCCCGCGCCCGCCTGCTGATGAAGAAGCGCCGCGGCTGGTGCGGGCGAAAGGCCGGCGACATGGGCGAAGCCATGCACGTGGTCCAGCACGCCCGCCTGCTGGACAAGCGCCAGTTCCGCTTCCTCTTCCCCGACGCCGAGCACGAGGACGAACGCGCGGCGGGCCTGACGAAGTCGCTGATCGCGCTGCGGGGGTGAGGCTGCGGCAAGGCGCGCAACCCAGCCGCGAGCCTGGACAAGCCCCGCCGCTCGGCCGAATTTGGCAGCATGGACGGACGGGGGACCAAGATGAGAATGATCAGACTCGCCTATGCGGCTGTCGTCCTCGCCCTAGCGAGCTCCGGTCCGGCCTTGGCAGCCGGCGGCCCGCCCGCAGCTGGCTCTCCGTTAGAGCTGCCGCTCGACGGGAACACGACCAACCCGGACTGGCTGAGGCCACCATCCGGCGAGGACCTGCAGCGCGAGTATCCGCAACTTGCGCAGTACCTGAAGCTGGGCGGCGGCGCGACGATCAGCTGCGAGGTAGAGACCGACGGTCACTTGGACGACTGCCACGTGCTGTCGGAATGGCCCGCCGGTCTGGGCTTTGGAGCCGCCGCGGTGCGTAGCACGGCCTACATGATGATGAAGCCGGCCACCCGTGATGGGAAGCCGACGGTCGGCAGGGTTGTTGTTCCTTTGAAGTTCCAACTGGGTGGACCTTACGCCCAGCCGAACCAACCTGATGCGGCGCCTACGCCGACTTCTCCGGCCGCCCTCGCCGCGGCGAGCGAGGTGGTTTCTCTACAAGATGTCGCCAGCCATTTGCGCGAGGCTTGGCGCAAGAACCTTGATGGGCTCGCCGCCCAGGCCGTATTCAACGGCCAAGCGCAGTCCAGCACCGCCGCCTTGGACGCCTTCCGTCAGGGCCTCGACGAGGCGATCGCCTTCCAGGTTGATCGCCAGGCCAAGCTGCTGGCTTCGAAGATGACGGTATCAGACCTGCGGGCGACCGGCGCTTACCTCCAGACGCCTGCGGGTAAGGCCTGGATCGCGGCAGACGCGGATGCAACCTCAATGTCAGTTAGGGACTTTGCGAACGTTCTAGCCTTGGCTGCTCGCAAACATTTCTGCACCCAGTTGAACTGTGCCGGGCCGGACGCTAAGGCCGCCATAGCTAAAAGCGCGTCCCGATAGAAGTGAACCCGTTTAGCCGTCGAGCTTGAGCCAAATCCCTTATCGGCTGACGCCCCAGCCGGCGAAGTCTGCGTCCACCTTCGGGTTCATGGCCTCCGCAGCCGCCCGGTCGGCCTTGGCCTTGTCGGCCTGACCCAGACGCATCTCAGCGATCGAGCGGCCGTAAAGTGACGTGGGCGAGTCGGGGCGCTTGGCCAGTGCGGCGGTATAATCGGCCCTAGCTTTGTCCGCCGCGCTCATCCTGAGGTCCACCAGGCCTCGGCTGTCGAGCGCGTCAGCCGCTCCCGGACTGAGCTTCAAGGCGTCATCGCAGTCCTGCAGGGCGCGAGTCAGGTCCCGTCCGGCCTCGGCGCGGGACCAGCAGGCGGCGTTCAGGGCTTGCGCCCGCGAGTCGGAGCCAGGCTCGCCAGACACGACCTTGTCCCAATAAGGGTAGGCGTCGGCGTATTGGCCTGCAGCCTCGTACGCGAGCGCGATCATCTTCGCCATGGCCAGTGGCTTGTCGCTGTCGGCCTGCGCGGCCTTGAACCGCTCGGCGGCGCCCCTGAGGTCTTTGCGCCGCAGGGCATAGCGCCCCAGCCCGAAGGCGGCGTAGGCGTTCTTGGGGTCCAGCTTCAGGGCGGCCTGCAGGTCGGCATCCGCCGCTGCGTCCTCGCCGCGCGCCGCGCGAGCGACCGCGCGGCGATAGTAGAGAGAGGAAGTGGGATGGGCTGCAAGCGCGTGGGTGAAGCCCTGCTCCGCGGCCTCGTAATTCTTCCGAAGCAGGTCGTTTTCGGCTATCTCGACCGGGTCGTCGCCCGTGGCCCGGAGCGACGACTGCGGGGCTGAAGTCGTTGCCGAGATCTTGGCCTCCGGCGTGTAACGAACGAAGGTCTGGTAGTCGGCCATGCCGCGCAGGGCCGCCTCCGACGCACGCGCTTCCGTTACAGATATGCTCGACGCCACCGCGCGGCTTGACGCCGTCATGATCAGCCGGCCGTCGGTGATCGCGGCGGCCCGCTGATAGGCGACGCCTGCCGCGGTCTGGCTGACCGCCTCGCCGTTGTCGGCCTCAAAGCCCTTGCCGTGATCGGGCAGGTCGACCTGCACCACAGTGCGCGTGAAGGCCGGGTAGGAGACGGCGAAGGGTGCGTCGCGATGATAGGGCGACGGCCGGTTGAAGTCGGGGTCGAACCCGATGCTCGCGCCCTCCAGCGCCCAGTCGCGTACGCCGCCGCCGCCGCCGCTCGTGGAGCTGAAAGGCGCCACGCCCGATCCGTCCAGCAAGA
>CAXTUT010000137.1:3983-6108 GCA_964247465.1 uncultured Caulobacteraceae bacterium
CACGCCCGATCCGTCCAGCAAGAGATGCGCTTGCATTGTCTGCGGATCGTAGCTGAAGCTCAGCTTGTCCGGCTGTACCCAACTGCGGTCTGCGGTTAGGGCTTGGCGCAGCACGCGGTCGCCGTCGACCTGGCTGAGCTGGCGCATGGCCAAGCTGAAAAACAGCGCGCCATCGCCGCGTATGACGACTTCCTCGTGTACGGCCGCCGGCTTGTCGAGGCCTGTACGGGCGTCCACCTTCACCAGGGTGTCGACGTAAGGAAGCACTGGCGGCGCCGGCCCGATCGGCTCCAGGCCTGCGCCCTCTGGGCGCAGCGGCAGCGCCCAATGATCGTTTGGAACAGCGATGACGTCCAGGTTCTCGTCGCCCATGCGCGTACCATCGAGCCAGTACGGCCGCCCATCGATCTCGGCGCGGATGATCACATGGTTGAACACGCCCATGGAGGGCGGCTCTCGATCCAGGGCCTCGCCGCCATTGGTGCTGACCAGCGCCGGCTCCGCCTTTACGTCCAATCCGCGCAGTAGCGCGAGGAGCAAGACCGTCTTGCCTTTGCAATCGCCGAAGCGTCGGCTCCAGGTCAGGTCGGCGGCCGCCGGCGTCAGGCCGCCCGCGTCGAGGTCAGCCAGAAAGAGATAGCGGGTCTGGCCCTCCACCACCTTGAGTGCAGCAAGCGCTCGGGACTTCGGGTCGGAGCTTCCGGCGCGGATGCGCGCGATCTCGGCCTGGAGCGGCGAGGTGGCCGAAAGGCGCGCTGCCCGATCGTACAGGGGATAGGCGATGGCCGAGACGTCCTTCCAGTCCTTGAAGTCAGACACCGCCATCAACCCGAACAGACCGTCGTAGGTCGGTGCGCCAGTGGGGGGTTCAGGACTGACCGCATTGGTTTGGTCGAAGCTTACGCTGGTCCAGCCCGCCCGGGTTTGCGGCGCCATCGCGGGCAGGTCATCGGTCTTCCAGATATGATAGGCGCGGCCCTGCGGCCATTCAGCAGAGACCCTCAGCCGGCCGATAACGCCCGCATGGCCCACCAGGGCGCCACTCATGGAATGGCCTGCCAGCGCCGGCTCTCGGCGGATCAGAGTATAGGCCGCGTCCAAGACGTCGCCGACCTGCAGGCCCTCGGGCTGCAGGGTTGCGGTCAGCTGACCGTCGATCATGGCGGCCTCAAGGTTCGTTTCCCGCCGCAGCACCGTGAACCTGCGGCCTCCCGCCAAGAGGTCGATCGTCTTACCCGCTCGAAGGATGAGCGCCTGATGGATGATGAGGGTGTCGGTAAGCGGGTTCCAGACCTGAACCAGACTGCCCGCCTGCTGCAGTCCTTCTGGTGCGTTGATCCGCACGGCGCGCTCGACGAAGGTTTCATCGTCATCAGGAGCGAGATGATTCTGACTGGTGAACAGGAGTACGTCCGCCGCCGCTCCGGACGGCTTCATGGTCGAAGGAATGGCCGCCGGGGTCACCCAGGCAGGCGGCGGCTGGTAGAGCGGCTGGTCCACCGCTCGCGCCAAGCCCGCGCTCAACAGCCCCAGACCGAGCGCAAGCCCTGATGCCCTGACCATCGCTCCCCCGAACTCAACCTAGGCACGATAGCGCGAAAGACGGCTTTGACAATCGGAAGGGCTGCGCGAGATGACATGGCCTCGCGTTCGCCCTATCAGCCCCCATGCCCTCCGCCGATCCCGCCGAAGAGGCCGCCCGTCGGCGGACCTTCGCCATCATCTCGCATCCCGACGCCGGCAAGACCACGCTGACCGAGCATATCCTGCTGGCCGGGGGCGCGATCCATCAGGCAGGCGCGGTGCGGGCCAGGGGTGAGCAGCGGCGCACGCGCTCGGACTGGATGAAGATCGAGCGGGAGCGGGGCATCTCGGTATCGGCCTCGGTGATGACCTTCGAGCACGCAGGCTTGCTCTTCAACCTGCTCGACACGCCGGGCCACGAGGACTTCAGCGAGGACACCTACCGCACGCTGACCGCCGCCGACTGCGCGGTCATGGTGCTGGACGCGGCCAAGGGCATCGAGCCGCAGACGCTGAAGCTGTTCGAGGTCTGCCGCTTGCGGGATATCCCCATCGTCACCTTCATCAACAAGATGGACCGCGAGGCGCTGGACCCCTTCGC
>CAXTUT010000138.1:0-6084 GCA_964247465.1 uncultured Caulobacteraceae bacterium
TGTCGGCATCGCCCGCGCCCTGGCCGCTGAGCCGAAGATCGTGCTGCTGGACGAGGCGTTCGGCGCGCTCGACCCGGTCACCCGCGAGGCCCTGGGGCGCGACTACCGCGACCTGCACGCCGAGCTCGGCCTCACCACGGTGATGATCACCCACGATGTGCTGGAGGCGGTGCTGCTCGCCGACCGGATCGCCGTCATGCAGTCCGGCCGCGTGCTGGCGCAGGGCGAGCCGCGCGCCCTGATGGGCGAGGATGCGCCGGCCTATGTGCGCGAGCTGATGGCCTCGCCCCGGCGTCAGGCCGAGCGCGTGGCCGAGCGGCTGGGGCTAAAGACCAGCCGTGGGTGAGCAGGTCACCGCCGCGTGGGCCCTGCTGCCCGGCTATCTGGCCGGCCATGTCGCGCTGAGCGCGGCGGCGCTCCTGCTCGGGCTGCTGGTCGGGCTGCCGCTGGCGCTGGCGGCGGCGCGCCTGCCGGCGATCCGCTGGCCGGCGCTGGGCTTCGCCAGCCTGATGCAGACGATCCCCAGCCTGGCTCTGCTGGCGCTGTTCTATCCGGTGCTGCTGGCGCTCTCCACGGCGGTGAAGATGGTCAGCGGGCACGGCTTCTCCGCGCTCGGCTTCCTGCCGTCGCTGCTGGCGCTGGCGCTCTACGCCTTGCTGCCGATCCTGCGCAACGGGGTCGCCGGGCTGACGGGGCTGGACCCGGCGGTGGTCGAGGCGGCGCGCGCAGTCGGCATGACGCCACGCCAGCGCCTGCTGCAGGTCGAGGCGCCGCTGGCCGCACCGGTGATCATGGCGGGCGTGCGGACCGCGGCGGTCTGGGTGATCGGGGCGGCGACGCTCTCCACCGCGGTCGGCTGGACCAGCCTCGGCGACTACATCTTCTCAGGGCTGCAGACCGAGAACTGGGTGCTGGTGCTGTTCGGCTGCGGTGCGTCGGCAGGCTTGGCGCTGGCGGTCGACGCCCTGCTGGCGCTGGTGGAGACGGGCCTGGCGAAACGGTCGCGCACGCGGCTTTCGCTGGGGGTGGCGGGCCTGCTGGCCGGGACCGTGCTGGCGCTCGCGCCCCTGGTCGCCGGCGCGGGCGGACCCAAGCCTATCGTCGTCGGGGCCAAGGACTTCTCCGAGCAGTACATCCTGGCCGACCTCATGGCCGATCGGCTGAAGGCGCTCGGCGCGCGGGTCGTGCAGCGCAGCGACCTCGGCTCGGTCATCGCCTTCCGCGCCTTGGCCGCCAACGACCTGGACGCCTACGTCGACTATTCCGGGACGCTGTGGACCAACGTCCTGCACCATACCGACACCCCGCCGCGCGCGGTGCTGCTGCGGCGGCTGTCGGCGGAGCTGAAGGCGCGCTACGGCGTCGTGGTCCTGGGGCCGCTGGGGTTCGAGAACGCCTATGTCCTGGCCATGCGGCAGGCGCAGGCGTCGTCGCTGCACATCGCCAGCCTGACCGAGCTTTCGCCCCACGCGCCCAGCCTGACGCTGGGCGCCGACCTGGAGTTCCTCTCGCGGCCGGAGTGGCGGGCCCTGTCGAGCGCCTACGGGCTGCGCTTCAAGGCCGAGCATCGCTACCAGCCGACCTTCATGTACAACGCCCTGACCGGCGGGGAGGTCGACGTCATCTCCGCCTTCTCCTCCGACGGCCGCATCACCGCCGACCATCTGGTGGCGCTCACCGATCCCAAGGGCGCGGCGCCCAGCTACGACGCCGTGATTCTGCTCTCGCCGCATGGGGTCAGGGATGCGCGCCTGAGCCAGGCGCTGGCGCCTCTGGTCGGCGCAATCGCGGTGGAGACGATGCGCGCCGCCAACCTCTCGGTGGACCGCGGCGCCGCCAAGCTGACGCCCGAGCAGGCCGCGCTAAACCTCGCCAAGGCCATTAGACGTTAAGCCACGAGCCGTTCGGCTCTTAGCAGATCTCCAACCTGCACGGATCACTATAGAAGTTGAGCATATTACAACCTAAACGAGTACGTCATTTAGCGTGATGTTTCTTCTTTATTCAGGGCTTCCTGCCAGTCTGGCTCGGTGAAAGCCAGTGTTCATGCCGAGGACCTGACGGAGCATACCGTCTTCTGGAACGCGTTGCGTCGGCCGATCTGGGTCTTCGATCCCATCCAGCGTCGCGGCGTCTACGCCAACGCCGCGGCCTTGAAACTCTGGGGCGCCGACAGCTTGGCGGAACTGCTGGCTAGAGATTTCTCCAATCTCTCACCCGCTGCGACGGCGCGCACGACGCGGCTCGCTCAGGCCACAGCCGGGGGCGAGGAGGTCCGCGAGCGCTGGACTTTCTATCCCAACGGGTCGCCGGTCACCGTGCAGGCCACCATTTCGACGTGCTGGCTCGACGGCCAACGCCAGGTCCTGCTGTTCGAGGCGTCGCCCCTGGAGGTCGAGACCGAGGAGCGCCGCGCGGTCGAAGCGCTTCGCCACACCTCCACGCTGATCACCCTGTTCGACAACTCAGGGGCGCCGATCTTCTCCAACCCTGCCGCCTTCCTCGCCTACGGGCTAAGCCCGCCCCGCTTCCAGCGCCGCTTCGCCGATCCGGTGCGCGCTCAGGGGCTGCTCGCGCGAGTGCTCGATGGCGAGATCGTGGCGGAGCTCGGCGAAGTCTCCACCACTCACGGTCTTCGCTGGCACCACCTGGACGCCCGCAAGGTCTTGGATCCGGTCACCGGCGTGGCGGGCGTGCTGCTGAACGAACTCGACGTCACCCACCGCGTGCGCGCCGAGCAGGCGAGGGTTGCGGCCGAGCAGAAGGCGGCCATGGCCGAGGCCCGGCAGAAGTTCCTCACCGAGATGTCGCACGATCTCAGGACGCCCCTGAACGCGGTGATCGGCTTTTCCGAGCTGCTCACGACCGGCGGCCTCGTTTCGCACCACGCCGAGCAGGCGGCGCGCATCCACGAGTCGGGCCGTCATCTGCTGCGGGTGGTCAACGAGATGATCCGCGTGTCCGAGGCCGACGGCTGGGAGGGTCTGGATACGTCGGCCTTAGCCTCGCCGGCCCTACGGTCCGAGCTGGACGCCGTTCCGGGCGATCCTGCGGCCGGCGACGTGATGCTCGACGGCCGGCTCCTGCGCATCCTCTACGTCGACGACAACGCTCACAACCGTGCGCTGGTCACCGCCATCCTGAGCGCGCAGGGTATCGACTGCCGAACGGCGGACGACGGTCTGCAGGGCTTGGAAGCCGCCAAGGCCGAGGACTGGGACCTGATCCTCATGGACATCCAGATGCCGGTGATGGACGGGGTGGAGGCCACGCGCGCGATCCGCGCCTGCAGCGCGCCCTCGCGCTCGACGCCGATCATCGCGCTCACCGCCAACACGCTATCAGAACAGCTCGAGACGTACCGCGCCGCAGGCGTGGACGACTGCGTCAGCAAGCCCATCGATATCGCCGCCTTGCTCGACAAGGTCGTCATGTGGATCGAAGCGTCGTCAGGAGACGATCGAACGGCGGAGGCCTTCGCGACTGCGGCGGCCTGACGACCGGGCACTCAGATGCTCCCCTCTGGAGAGCTGTCGGTGAAGCCGACGGAGGGGCGTCAGCCCGACCCAGCGGCGCAGCCCCTTCATCCGCTCGGCGGAGCGAACCGATCATGGCCTGCGGGCCTGCTCGCTTCGCAGCGCCTTGGCCACCGATGCGGCCAGTCTCGCCGCCATCAGCCGGACGCCGGCGGCGTTGGGGTGCAAGCCGTCGGCCTGCTTGAGGTCGGCGTGGGCTTCGATCCCGGCGAGGAAGTCCGGCTCCAGCGCCACGTCCTCCGCCTTCGCCACCTGGGCGAAGACGGCGTTGAAGGCGCGGCCGTAGGCGCCCGAACCGCTCACCGGCGCCGTTCCGCCCGCGAGCAGCACGCCGATGTGGCGCGCCTTGAGCCGGCGCACGATGGCCGCAAGGTTGTGCGCCATCTGCGAAGGCGGCGCCGACTGCAGGTAGTCGTTGGCGCCCAGCTCCACGACGCACAGGCG
Organism: uncultured Caulobacteraceae bacterium; assembly: GCA_964247465.1. Lineage (GTDB taxonomy): Bacteria > Pseudomonadota > Alphaproteobacteria > Caulobacterales > Caulobacteraceae > CAHJWH01. The sequence goes on from CAXTUT010000138.1 coordinate 3,981, forward strand.
CGTATCGGCGCCCACGCTGAAGTCCAGCCGCGCCAAGCCGTCCGCCGTCGTGTCGCCGGAGACCCCTGCGCCGCGCACCACCGCGCGCACGCTCATCCGGTCCAGGGCGGCCTGGAGCTGAGCGGGCAGGGCCTGCGCCGCCGGCAGGCCGTAGCCGGCGGTGATCGAGTCGCCGAGCAGGGTGACGACCGGCGCGCCTGAAGGCGGCGCAGCGAAGGCGCGGGCGAGGGGCGTCGCCATGATTATGAGCGCGGCCAGCAAGCGAAAGCGCATCGGCGTCCTATCTGTAGCCCCACCGCTCCTGAACGCCTGGACCGACCTGCAGATGCCGCCATCCTCCGTGCTCGAGATGGCGGCCGTGAGCCTGAGCCTGCCTTCGGCCAGCGGCGCTGTGCATATCCTGCGGGAGGCCGACCTGGTCCTGGCGCCGGGCGAACGCCTGGCCGTCGTGGGGCCGTCCGGATCGGGCAAGTCCTCGATGATCGCGGTCGCGGCGGGGCTGGAGCGGCCGAGCGGCGGGACGGTCCGCCTGCTCGGCCAGGACCTGGCCACGCTCGACGAGGATGGCCGCGCGCGTCTGCGCCGGGGCCGCGTCGCGCTGGTGTTCCAGAACTTCCACCTGCTGCCCAACATGACCGCGCAGGAGAACGTCGCCGCGCCCCTGGAGATCGATCATCGCCCAGGCGCCGAGCGCACCGCACGCGACTGGCTGGCGCGGGTGGGGCTGGAGGCGCGGGGCCGCCACTATCCCCACCAGCTTTCGGGCGGCGAGCAGCAGCGGGTCGCCATCGCGCGCGCTCTGACCGCCGGTCCCGAACTGCTCTTCGCCGACGAGCCGACCGGCAACCTGGACCCCGTCACAGCCAGGCGCGTGGCCGACCTCATGCTTGAACTGGTGGCCGAGAGCGGGGCGGCGCTGGTCCTGGTGACCCACGACCCGGCGCTGGCGGCGCGACTGGACCGGCGACTGGTCGTGGACGGCGGACGGCTGGTCGCGGAATGACCCTCGCCTGGCGCTTCGCCGCCCGCGAGCTGCGCTCGGGCGTCCGGGGTTTTCGCGTCTTCCTCGCCTGTCTGGCGGTTGGCGTGGCGGCGCTCGCGGCGGCGGGATCGACGGCGGAGGCCTTTCGCCAGGGGCTGGCGTCGCAGTCGCGCGCGATCCTGGGCGGCGACGTCTCCGCGTCGGTCGAAGGCCGCCGCTTCACTGCGGGCGAGCGTTCGGCCTTCGCCCGTCTCGGGCGCGTCACCGATACGCTGCACGTGCGCGCCATGGCGCAGGGGCCGACCGGCGACAGGCGGCTGTCGGAGGTGCGCGGCGTCGATGCGGCCTTCCCGCTGGCCGGCTCGGTCACGCTCCAGGGCGCTGGCGATTTGCGGCAGGCGGTGGCGTCCCAGGACGGTACGCCGGGGGCCGCGGTCGATCCGGCTTTGCTGGACCGGCTGCACATCAGGCTCGGCGACCGTTTCCTGATCGGCGATCGCAGCTTCGTGGCGCGCGCCAGGCTGGTTTCGGAGCCCGACGCGCTCAGCCGCGGCTTTTCGCTCGGCCCGGCTGTGCTGGTGGACCGCGCCGCGCTGGAGCGCTCGGGCCTGGTGGCCTCGGACGCCCTGTTCGGCGAGACCGTGCGGATCGCCACGCCCGCGACCATGCCCTTGCCTGCAGCGCTCAAGCTGTTGAAGCGCGAGGTCGGCGACGGTGTGCGGGTGCGCGGTCGCGACGACGCGGCGGCGGGGCTCGGGCGGCTGATCGATCAGCTGCAGTTCTTCCTGGGCTTCATCGGCCTTGCGGCGTTGCTCGCCGGCGGCCTCGGCGTGTCCACCGCGGTGGGCGCCTATCTGGAGACGCGCAAGACCTCGATCGCGGTGCTGAAGGCGCTGGGGGCGTCCGGCGTGCTCGTACGCAACGTCTACCTGCTGCAGGTGGGCGCGCTCGCCCTGCTGAGCGTGGCCCTTGGTCTGGCGGTGGGCGCGGCCAGCCCGTTCCTGCTCGGCTGGATCGCCCGCGATCGGCTGCCCATACCGGTGCTGTTCGCCCTCTACCCTTCGCCGCTGCTCAGCGCGGGCGGGTTCGGGATGCTGGCGGCGGGCGCGTTCAGCCTCGGCC
>CAXTUT010000139.1:0-6061 GCA_964247465.1 uncultured Caulobacteraceae bacterium
AGGATGGCGTCGCGGGCGGAGAACTGGGTGCGCAGGCGGCCGTCGAACTGGGCGTCGAGCTGCGCCAGGCGGGTGGGGTTGATGTCGTAGAGGGTCACGTCGGCGCGCACGCCCACCGCCATCTCCGCGGCGTTCTCGCCGGAGACGCCGCCGCCCAGGATCATCACCTTGGCGGGCGCCACGCCCGGCACGCCGCCGATCAGCAGGCCCCGGCCGCCAGCCGGCGACAGCAGGGCGGCGGCGCCCACCTGCACCGACATCCGCCCGGCCACCTGGCTCATGGGGGCCAGCAGCGGCAGGCGGCCGGCGCGGTCGGTGATGGTCTCGTAGGCGATGCAGGTCGCGCCGGACGCCATCAGCGCCTTGGTCTGGGCGGGATCGGGCGCCAGGTGCAGGTAGGTGAACAGGGTGTGGTGAGGCTTCAGCCGGGCGATCTCCTCGGGCTGGGGCTCCTTCACCTTCACGATCAGCTCGGCGGCGTCGAATACGGCTTGCGCGTCCGCCACGATCTTCGCGCCGGCCGAGGCGTAGGTCTGGTCGGAGACGTCCACGCCCTCGCCCGCGCCGGCCTGGACGAAGACCTCGTGGCCGTTGTCGGTGAGGGCGTGCACCACGCCGGGGACCAGGCCCACCCGGCTCTCCTGGCTCTTGATCTCCCGGGGCACGCCGATGCGCATGGTCGCAGTCTCCTGAGCAGGCCGCCCCTTTAGCGGGCCGGTTCGGGAATGTCATGCCTGCGGCCGTCGCCCAGGGCGCGTTACGCCTTCAACCGGCGTTAAGGTCGCCGTGAAATGGGAGGGGCGGGAGCCTTTCGCATGAACACGCTTACGCGCACCCTCTACGTCAGCCGCGTGTCGGCGCCTGCGGCGCTGGCCTTGGCGTCCACCGTGCAGGACGTGCTGAACGCCTCGCGCGTCAACAACGCCCGGGCGTCGGTGACCGGCATGCTCCTGACGTTCAACGGCTACTTCGTCCAGGCGCTGGAAGGCGCCGACCACGCGGTCAGGACCACCCTGGCGCGGGTGGCGCTGGACCCGCGTCACGAGGACCTGCACGTCCTGGGCACCGACTTCTGCAGCGCGCGCGCGTTCGGGCGGTGGGCCATGTGCGCCAACGACCTGTCGTGCGCCGACGACCAGATCCTGAAGGTGCTTGACGGCCGCGGGCGCTTCGAGCCCTATCGCATGGACCCGGGGGCGGCGCTGAAGCTGCTGAAATCCATCGCCGCCATCCAAGCCCGCCAAAAGGACCTGGCCGCCCAGGGCGCCGCCGCCTGAGGCGGGGCCGCTCCTGAACCCGGCCGGCCGCAGTCTGAGAGTCAGGCCGCCCGGCGGTTGGCGCGGTCCTTCTTCACCCGGGCCACGGCGCGGTCGCGCTTCAGCCGCGAGAGGTGGTCGATGAACAGCACGCCGTTGACGTGGTCCAGCTCGTGCTGGAAGCAAACGGCGTAGAGGCCCTCGGCCTCCTCCTCCACCGTCTCCCCGGCGTAGTTCAGGTAGCGCACCCGCACCCGCGCCGGCCGGGTGACCTCGTCATAGACCTCCGGGATCGACAGGCAGCCCTCCTCGTAGGGCAGCGTCTCTTCGGAGGCCCACAGGATCTCCGGATTGACGAAGTGGCGCGGCGCACGCTCCTCGCCCTCGCGGGCCAGGTCCATCACGATGACGCGCTGCATCACCCCGATCTGCACCGCCGCCAGCCCGATGCCGGGCGCCGCGTACATGGTCTCCAGCATGTCGTCCATCAGCGCGCGCGTGTCGTCGCTGACGCCTTCGACAGGCGCGGAGACCTGCTTCAGGCGGGGGTCCGGGACAGTGATGATCTCGCGCAGGGCCATGGGCGATATTTAGCCAAGCCGTTGTTGGGCGGCAAGGTGAGCGTCTCGCGGCGCCGGACTGCGTCCTTCGGGACAGCGTCCTGCGGAGGCCGCCTCGGGACGCAGCACGCCGTCTAGGCCAGCCCCGCCCGCACCTCCGTCCTGAGCGTATCGATCGGCCTCAGGCCGCGGTCGGTCTTCAGGTGCCAGAAGGTCCAGCCGTTGCAGGCGGCCGCCTGGTCCACCAGGGCGCCGAGCTTGTGGATGGAGCCGCAGAGGTCGCCCGCCACAAGGCTCCCGTCGGCGCGCACCCGGGCGGAGCGCTTGCCCTTGGGGCAGTAGAGCTCGTCGCCGGGACGCAGCAGGCCGGCCTCCAGGATCATGCCGAAGGGGATGCGGGGCTCCGAGCGCTTGGAGCCGGTGACGGCGAGTTGTTCGGGCGCGATGGGGACCACCTGCGCGATGCGCTTGCGGGCGACCTCCACATAGGCGGCTTCCCGCTCGATCCCGATGAAGCGCCGCCCCAGCCGCTTGGCCGCCGCGCCTGTGGTCCCCGTGCCGAAGAAGGGGTCCAGCACCACCTCGCCCGGCCGGGTGGAGGCCAGCAGCACCCGGTGCAGCAGCGCCTCGGGCTTCTGGGTCGGGTGGGCCTTGGCGCCGTCGGCGCCCTTCAGCCGCTCCTCGCCGGTGCAGAGCGGCAGGGTCCAGTCGGAGCGCATCTGGCTGTCGTCGTTGAACACCTTCAGCGCGTCGTAGTTGAAGGTGTAGCGGCGCTGGCCGGCGGACTTGGCGGCCCAGATCAGGGTCTCGTGGGCGTTGGTCAGGCGCGTGCCCTTGAAGTTCGGCATGGGGTTGGTCTTGCGCCAGACCACGTCGTTCAGCAGCCAGAAGCCCAGGTCCTGCAGGGCCGCGCCCACCCGGAAGATGTTGTGGTAGCTGCCGATCACCCACAGCGCGCCGTCTTCCTTCAGCACGCGCCGGCACTGTTTCAGCCAGGCGCGGGTGAAGCGGTCGTAGGCCTCGAAGCTGTCGAACTTGTCCCAGTCGTCGTCCACCGCGTCGACCCGGCTGTTGTCGGGCCGCAGCAGCTCGCCGCCGAGCTGCAGGTTGTACGGCGGATCGGCGAAGACCAGGTCGACCGAGCGATCGGGAAGCCTGGCGAGTTCGTCCAGGCAGTCGCCGTGCAGGATGGTTTCCGACGCCTGGATCATGCCGCCCCCGTTCACGGCGCCATGGTGAATCGACGTGATTAAGGGCCGGTGATCGGACGTGGTTAACGGCGCCCAGCCATGGCGTTGCTGGCGCGCCAAGCCGGCGCTATGGTCAGGCTTTCCAGTTCAGTGGCGTAGCGTTCAGGGCCGGGCTCCGCGCGTGCGGGGCCGCGGTCTCCGTGCAATTGCGACGCGTCGGCGCCATCACGCGCGCGCGTCCTCATCTGCTGAGAGGAAGATCATGAAGCAACTCGTCCTGGCGGTCGCCATCTGCGGCGCCGTCTCCGGCGCGGCCCTGGCGGCCAACAGTCCCTTCGCGGGGACCTGGAAGCTCGACATCGCCAAGAGCCACTTCACCGGCGACACCCTGGACTACAGCAAGACCGCGACGGGGATGCACTATACCGACGGGGCGGTGGCTTACGACTTCGCCATGGACGGGAAGGATTATCCGACCATTCCCGGCTACACCGCTAACTGGACCAAGACTGGCCCGATGAGCTGGGACACGGTGACCAAGAGCAGAGGCACGGTGGTGGCCAAGAGCCACAGGACGATCTCGGCGGACGGATCGACCCTCAGCTCGGCCTTTACCCAGTATCGCCCGGACGGCACGACGGCCCAGGGCAACACCGTCTACAAGCGCGTTTCGGGCTCGACCGGCCTGGCGGGCAAGTGGAAGGACGTGAAGGTCCAGGCGACCGACGACCTGATGCAGGTCACGGTGCCCTCCGCCGGCCACTACGAGATCATGTCGCCGGCCTACAAGTCGAGCGTCGCAGGCCTGACGGACGGGACGCCGGCGCCGATGAAGGGGCCCACCGTGCCGCCGGGGGCCATGGCCAGCTACAAGGCGGTCGGCGCCGGCGCCTGGGACTACACCATCACCGTGCAGGGCAAGACCTACGCCAAGGGCATGCTGACCGTCGCCCCGGACGGCAAGACCCTGACCGACACCTCCTGGACGCCCGGCAAGGAGTCGGAGAAGTCGATGGCGGTTTACGCCAAGAGCTGATTGGCTCTCGGTTAGCTTGATCTATTCCGCCCATCCCGGCGAATGCCGGGACCCAGATCGTAGAGCGCGCCGCGCCGGCCGATAGGCGTGCTTAATTTTCTAGCTGCGTCGCCTCATGATCTGGGTCCCGGCGTTCGCCGGGATGAGCGGAGAGGCAGGCTGGACGCAGGCGCCTCGAGTACGTGAGGAGACCTTCCGCTACGGCCTCCTCAGCCCGTCCCGATCACGTCGCGGTTGGCGTCGTTGAGCGCTTCGGCGTAGCGCCGGGTGGCGTAGGCTTCGTTGAGCAGGCCGACGACCTGCCGCGTCTCGGGCCCGTCGACGACGGCCAGGGTCTCGGCCTCCGCCTTGCCGAAGGTGTCCATGGCCTCCTTGACGTTCATCTCGGGCAGGAGCGCGGTCCCGCCGAGCCGGCCGAGTTCGCTGATCCGCATCTTGCCGGCGTCCTCGTCGAGCTCGGCGGCGAAGGCCTCCGGCGTGGCGAGGAGGCCGCGGTAGCGGCCGTCCCCGTCCAGCACGACCACGAAGTTGCGCGAGCCGAGCGGGTACTTGCGGCGGAAGTCGGCGACCGTGGCGCGGTCGTCGATCGTCGCCACGTCCTTCCTCATCAGCCGGCCCACCGTCAAAGAGCGCACCCAGCCCACGTCGGCGGCGCTCCGGATCGTCTCGCCGCGCAGGTGCAGCCGCCAGGTGGAGAAGGAGTAGCCGAACACCTCGCGCACCGTCAGGCTCGCCGCCACGCACGCCGCCAGCACGGCGCCGGTCAGGGTGAAGTCGCCGGTGGTCTCCAGCACCAGAAAGCTCATGGTCAGCGGGCCGCCGACGATGGCCACCGCCACCGTGCCCATGCCGGCCAGCATGCAGGCGGTGACGTCCAGCCCGAAGCCCGGCATCAGCCGCTCGAGCCCCACGCCGTACAGCTTGCCGACCAGGCTGCCGATGAACAGGGAGGCGAAGAACAGCCCGCCGCGGAAGCCCGAGCCCAGCGACACCATCGAGGCGCCCAGCTTCAGCACGATCAGCAGCGCCAGGGTCTTCATCGACAGGTCGAGCGGCCAGTCGAGCCGCAGCGCCCCATGCCCGGCCCCCAGCACCTGCGGCGTGACCAGCGCCAGGCCGCCGACGATCAGGCCGCCGAACGCCGGCCGCACCACTGGCGGCAGCCGGGTGGCGGCGAAGGCGCGCTCGACCAGCGCCACCGTCCGCATCACCGCCACGCCCAGGAAGGCGGAGCAGAGCCCCAGCATCACGATGGCGAGATAGTGCACCGTGTGCAGCGGCGCGACGGGCGCGGCGTGCAGCGAATAGGGCGCAGCGCCCCCGGAGAGCGCCGCCCCGGTCAGCACCGCGGTCAGCGCCGCGGTCATGATCGCGGCCACGTTGCTCACCGAATAGACGCCCACGATCAGCTCGAAGGCGTAGAAGGCGCCGGTCAGCGGGGCGGCGAAGGCGGCGGCGATGGCGCCGGCTGCGCCCGCCCCCACCAGGATGCGCAGATCGCCCCGGCGCAGGTTCAGCATCATGCCGATCCGCGAGGCGACGCCCGAGCCGATCTGGGTATAGCCGGCCTCCAGCCCCACCGAGCCGCCGCAGCCGTTTGACACCACCGTCTGCAGCGCCACCAGCACGCTGTCGCGCAACGACATGCGCCCTCCGCGAAGCGCGTTGGCCTCCACCGGGTCCACCGGCGTGCGCGCCTTGCGCCAGTTGCGCCAGAGCTCGCTGAGCCCGATCAGGGCGCCGCCGCCGACCGGAACCAGCAGGGCGGCGGGGACCGACACCCTGGCCGACGCGCTCAGCCGCTGGTCCAGCGCGATGTGGAACAGGGCGACGTGGGCGGCCTGGCTGAGGTCGCTCATGAAGGTGACCAGCGCGCCGGCGATGCAGCCCACGAGCCCCGCCACCAGCACCAGCAACACCTCGCTGGCGCGCACCAGCCCGCGCAGCTGCGCCAGCAAGCCGCGCGCGCGGGCGGGCAGCGGCGAGCGGATCGGCAGGCCGGACGCCACAGCGCCGGAC
>CAXTUT010000140.1:0-6059 GCA_964247465.1 uncultured Caulobacteraceae bacterium
TCGGCGGCAGCTTCGGGGCCGGCAACTACGGCATGTGCGGGCGCGCCTACCAGCCACGCTTCCTGTGGAGCTGGCCCAACGCCAGGATCAGCGTCATGGGCGGCGAGCAGGCGGCCAGCGTCCTGGCGACCGTCAAGCGGGACGGGATCGAGGGCAAGGGCGACGCCTGGCCGGCGCAGGACGAGGCCGCCTTCAAGGCGCCCATCCGCGAGCGCTACGAGGCCGAAGGCGATCCCTATTTCGCCACCGCCAGGCTCTGGGACGACGGGATCATCGACCCGGCGCAAACCCGCGACGTGCTGGGCCTGGCGCTGGCCGCCAGCCTGAACGCCCCCATGCCGGAGCCGCGCTTCGGCGTGTTCAGGATGTGATGGACGCGCCCGAGCACCCAAGGCTGCGCAACTGGCGCGACGCCGACCTGCCCGCCTACGTCGCCCTCCACGCCGACCGGGACGTCGGCTACTGGCTGGGCGGCGCGTGGGGCGAGGAGATGGCCCGCGACCGCTTCGAACGGGCGCGCCTCCCGCGTGACGACGGGTTCGGCGCCTGGCCCATGGTGGACGACGCGGACCAGCTCGTCGGCGTCGGCTACGTAGCGCCGGTCGGCGCGCACCTGCCCCTCCATCCGGGCGTGGAAGCGGGCTGGCGCCTGCTACCCCGCGCTACGGGGCGAGGGCTGGCTACAGACGCGATGCGGCCGATCCTGCGGCGCGCCTTCGAGGTCGCCGGCCTCGACGAGATCGTGGCGTTCACCGCCTGCATGAACGACCGCTCGCGGGCGCTGATGCGCCGTCTCGGCTTTCAGCCGACGCCCGAGCGCGACTTCGACCACCCGTCCCTGCCGCAGGATCACCCGCTGCGGCCCCACGTGAGCTATGTCCTGCATCGGGGAGGCGCGGCGTGCTGAAGCGGCTGCTCATCGCCAACCGTGGCGAGATCGCCCGGCGGATCATCCGCACCTGCCGCCGCATGGGTGTGGAGACGGTGGCCGTCTATTCCGATGCGGACGCCGATGCGCCGTTCGTGACGGAGGCCGACCAGGCCGTGCGACTCGGTCCCGCCCCGGCGCGCGAGAGCTACCTGGACGCCGCCAAGGTGCTGGCGGCGGCGCGCGAGGCCGGCGCGGACAGCGTGCATCCCGGCTACGGCTTCCTGTCGGAGACCGCCGGCTTCGCCGAGGCGGTGGTCGTCGCGGGGCTGGTCTGGGTCGGACCGCCGGCCTCGGCCATCCGCGCCATGGGGCTGAAGGACGCCGCCAAGGCGAGGATGAGCGCCGCCGGCGTCCCCGTCACGCCGGGCTACCAGGGCGAAGACCAGTCCGAGGCGAGGTTGCAGGCGGAGGCCGACGCCATCGGCTATCCCGTCCTGATCAAGGCGGTGGCTGGCGGCGGCGGCAAGGGCATGCGCAAGGTCGATGCATCGGGCGAGTTCGCCGCGGCGCTCGGCTCCTGCCGGCGCGAGGCGCTCGCGAGCTTCGGCGACGACCGGGTGCTGATCGAGACCTACGTCGCGCGCCCGCGTCACATCGAGGTGCAGGTGTTCGCCGACGCCCACGGGAACGCGGCGCACCTGTTCGAGCGCGACTGCTCGCTGCAGCGCCGCCATCAGAAGGTGATCGAGGAGGCCCCCGCGCCGGGCATGGACGCCGCCACGCGCGAGGCGGTGTGCACGGCGGCGGTGCGCGCGGCGCAGGCGGTCGGCTACCAGGGCGCAGGCACGGTGGAGTTCATCGCCGACGCCTCCGAGGGCCTGCGGGCCGACCGCATCTGGTTCATGGAGATGAACACCCGGCTGCAGGTCGAGCACCCCGTCACCGAGGCGATCACCGGCCAGGACTTGGTGGAATGGCAACTGCGCGTCGCCTCGGGCGAGCCGCTGCCGCTCCGTCAGGACGAGCTAGCGATCACCGGCTGGGCCATGGAGGCGCGGCTCTACGCCGAAAACCCGGCGACAGGCTTCCTGCCGTCCACGGGGAAGCTGGAGCACTTCCGCCTGCCGTCCAACATCCGGGTGGACAGCGCAGTGGAGGAAGGCGGCGAGGTCACGCCCTTCTACGACCCCATGATCGCCAAGCTCATCGCCCACGCGCCCACCCGCGACGCGGCGGCGGCCAAGCTGGCTGAGGCGTGCCGGCAGGTGGAGGTCTGGCCGGTCAAGACCAACGCCGCCTTCCTGGCGCGGTGCCTCGCCGAGCCGGACTTCGTGGCCGGGCGCGTGGACACGGGGTTCATCGGGGCGCGGCAGGAGGCGCTGGTTACGATCGTTTCGCCGTCAGCAGTGACCAAAGCCGGCGTACTCGGCGTCGTCGCTAGAACACTCGCGATTAGAGGTATGAATGATAGGGCGGACCTGAAGTTCTCGGAGCCCTGGGAGCCTACGCCCGAGGGCGCATACGGCTTTCGTCTGAACGCGTCGCCCCTAATCCGCTTCGAGCTTCAGTCTGGGTCAGGTGAGAGGATTGTAGGTCGCATCTTGCCTAAGACGCGAGATGTCCTGTCTGAGTCGGACATAGACGTGGACGGCGTCACCTACGCCTTCCGCAATGATGACGGCCCACGCGGCGGCGTCATAGACGGCCACCGCGTGACGGCGACGATGTGGGACGAGACAGGTGCCGTCACTTTTCAGGACGGTGCCGCCTTCGAGTTCACACTTGCTTTCATCGTAAATGTTGGGGAGTTTGACGCCACCGCCAACGGAGCAATCGCCTCCCCCATGCCCGGCCGCGTCGTTGCGGTGCAGGTCGCCACCGGTGACCGTGTCGCCAAGGGCCAGCCGCTGCTCGCCGTCGAAGCCATGAAGATGGAGCACGTGCTCGCCGCGCCCTTCGACGGCGTGGTCGCCGAATTGAGCGTGGAGGCCGGCCAGCAGGTCGCCGAGGGCGCAACGCTGGTGCGGCTGGAGCCGGCGCCTTGAGGCTCCAGCCAGGGTCGCGGTGGCGGATCTAGCCCGCCGCCTCGCCGATCCGCAGGACGCTGACCCAGGTCGCAAGACGCCGCGATCGCAAGGCGCGGCGCCGCCTAGCGTATGGGCGCCGAGCGGCTTCCTCCGCCAACCGCGTGTCAAGGGCTTCCAACCGCGCGAGTTTTCCATATCTAATCGCCCAGGCGGCGGAGTCCGTTTGCGCCGCGGAGATGGTTGTGAATGGCCGATCGGAAGCCAGGTAATGCGGGGGGCGGCGGCGCGGGCTCGGCGGTCGTCACCCAGGTCAAGCCCAAGACGCAGAAGCCGTCGCTGTATCGTGTGCTGCTGCTGAACGACGACTACACGCCGATGGAATTCGTGGTCTACGTCCTCGAGCGCTTCTTCAACAAGTCGCGCGAGGAGGCCACGCGGATCATGCTTCACGTCCACCAACATGGTGTCGGCGTCTGCGGCGTGTTCACCTACGAAGTCGCCGAAACCAAGGTGGCGCAGGTGGTCGACACCGCCCGTCGCCATCAACACCCGCTTCAGTGCACCATGGAAAAGGATTGAGAGGTCGTCCCATGCCGTCCTTCTCCCGCAACCTCGAAGAGACCCTCCACCGCGCGGTGGCCTACGCCAACCAGCGCAAGCACGAGTACGCCACGCTCGAGCACCTGCTGCTCAGCCTGACCGACGACCAGGAGGCGACCGCGGTCATGCGCGCCTGCAACGTCGACCTGCCGGTCATCAAGAAGAACCTGGTCAACTATCTCGACACCGAGCTCCGGTCCCTGATCGTGGACGACGGCGAGGACGCCAAGCCCACCGCCGGCTTCCAGCGGGTGATCCAGCGTGCGGTGATCCACGTCCAGTCGTCGGGCCGCGACGAGGTGACCGGCGCCAACGTGCTGGTGGCGGTGTTCTCCGAGCGGGAGAGCCACGCGGCCTTCTTCCTGCAGGAGCAGGACATGACCCGCTACGACGCGGTCAACTTCATCGCCCACGGCATCGCCAAGAAGGCCGGCGCGTCGGAGCCTCGCTCGGTGAAGGGCTCCTCCACCACCGAAGAGGCCGAGGAGAAGAACACCAAGACCGGCGGCGAGGCGCTCGAGGCCTACTGCGTCAACCTCAACGAGAAGGCTCGCGCCGGCAAGGTCGACCCCCTGATCGGGCGCATGACCGAGGTGGAGCGCGCCATCCAGGTGCTCTGCCGCCGCTCCAAGAACAATCCGCTGCTGGTGGGCGACCCCGGCGTCGGCAAGACCGCGATCGCGGAAGGGCTGGCGCGCAAGATCGTCACCGGCGACGTGCCCGAGGTGCTGTCCGGCGCGACCATCTTCAGCCTCGACATGGGCACCCTGCTCGCCGGCACCCGCTACCGCGGCGACTTCGAGGAGCGGGTCAAGCAGGTGGTGAAGGAGCTGGAGAGCCACCCCAACGCCATCCTGTTCATCGACGAGATCCACACCGTGATCGGCGCGGGCGCGACCAGCGGCGGCGCGATGGACGCCTCCAACCTGCTGAAGCCAGCGCTGGCGTCGGGCACGCTGAAGTGCATGGGCTCCACCACCTACAAGGAGTTCCGCCAGCATTTCGAGAAGGACCGCGCCCTGGTCCGCCGCTTCCAGAAGATCGACGTGGTGGAGCCGACGCTCGACGACACCATCAAGATCCTGAAAGGCCTGAAGACCTACTACGAGGACTTCCACAAGCTCACCTACACCGACGACGCGATCAAGGCGGCGGTGGAGCTGTCGGCCAAATACATCACCGACCGCAAGCTGCCCGACAAGGCGATCGACGTGATCGACGAGGCCGGCGCCTCCCAGATGCTGCTGCCCGAAGCCAAGCGGCTGAAGGTGCTGGGCGTGGAGGAGATGGAGATCATCATCGCCAAGATGGCCCGCGTCCCGCCGAAGTCGGTCTCCAAGTCCGACACCGAGAGCCTGCGCAGCCTGGAGGAGGACCTCAAGCGCGCCGTCTACGGCCAGGACGACGCCATCCACCAGCTCTCCGCCGCCATGAAGATGGCGCGCGCGGGCCTGCGCGACGCGCAGAAGCCGATCGGCTCCTACCTGTTCAGCGGGCCCACGGGCGTGGGCAAGACCGAGGTGACCCGCCAGCTCGCCCATACGCTCGGCATCGAGCTGCTGCGCTTCGACATGAGCGAATACATGGAGCGCCACACGGTCTCCCGCCTGATCGGCGCGCCCCCGGGCTATGTCGGCCACGACCAGGGCGGCCAGCTGACCGACGCGGTGGACCAGCACAAGCACGCGGTCGTCCTGCTCGACGAGATCGAGAAGGCCCACCAAGACGTGTTCAACATCCTGCTGCAGGTCATGGACCACGGGACGCTCACCGACTCCAACGGCAAGAAGGTCGACTTCAGGAACGTCGTCCTGATCATGACCACCAACGCCGGCGCCTCGGACAACAACCGGAACGGCATCGGCTTCGGTCGCGGCCGGGTCACCGGCGAGGACGAGGCGGCGATCACGCGGCTGTTCACGCCGGAGTTCAGGAACCGCCTGGACGCCATCGTCACCTTCAAGGCGCTGGCGCCGGACACCATCCGCCACGTGGTGCAGAAGTTCGTGCTGCAGCTCGAAGCCCAGCTCGCCGACCGCAACGTCACCATCGAGCTCAGCGACGACGCCGCCGACTGGCTGGCCAAGAACGGCTACGACGAGCTTTACGGCGCCCGCCCCCTGGCCCGGGTGATCCAGGAGCACATCAAGAAGCCGCTCGCCGACGAGATCCTGTTCGGGCGGCTGATCAAGGGCGGCCACGTCAAGGTCGACCTGAAGGACGCCAAGATCGTGTTCGAGATCGAGAGCCTGTCCGGCGAGACCCGGCCCGGCGAGATCGACGTCACCGCGGGCGATCTTGTGACGGTGGACCTGCACAGCGACGGCGACGCGCCGGAGGCGGACGAGACCGCCATGGCGGAGTGAGGCCCAAACCGCCCGCGCAGGAGAGGAACGCCCGGCGTCTGAGCGGATTGTTACACCGCTCAGCTCCGTAGGTTCCATGTCCTTCTCCCGCGTCCTCCTCGCCTCCGCAACCGTCGCCGCTCTGGCGGCCTGTTCCCAGTCGCAGACCGCGTCGAGCGGCGCTGCGGCCCCGGCTACGGCCGGAGCGCCCAAGGC
>CAXTUT010000141.1:0-6022 GCA_964247465.1 uncultured Caulobacteraceae bacterium
GGCTCGGGGCATGGGTCCTTTGGGCACGGGCAAGGCCATACGCTGCGTCGGTCAGGCGCGGAAGCGCGCCCCATCGCCGCCGGTCGAAACCTTACCCTCGCCAGACGGCTTCTCCTCGCGAACGGAGACTGCGATCATGGCCAACCGCAACACCCACCTTCATTCCGCACACGCCCACTCCGCTCCCCCGCCGTCCGGCCAGACCCACTCCGGCAAGGCGATCAGCGGCCTGCGCGTGGAGCCTTACGAGCACGGCGGCATCGTGGTCACCTCCACCGCGGTGGACGCGGACGGCTGGCTCGATCCGGTGGTCTCCGCCGGGGGCGACAACACCTCGCCGGCCTTGGAGTGGAGCGGTGTGATGGCGGCGGACAGCTATGTGCTGGTCGTGGAGGACCCCGACGCGCCCCGGGACGATCCCATGGTCCACTGGGTGGTGTGGGACATCCCAGGAACCGCCACCTCGCTCCCCGCCGACCTCGGCGACAAGGCGCACCTCGAGGCGTTGGCCGGCGCGATCCAGGGGCTGAACAGCCACGGCGGCCACGGCTGGACCGGCATGGCGCCGCCGCTCGCGCACGGCGTGCACCACTACCATTTCCAGCTCTTCGCGCTGAGCAAGTCGCTGGGCTTCCGTCCCGACACCTCGCTGGAGCATCTGGTCGAGGCGCTGAAGGGCACGACCATCGCCAAGGGCGAACTGGTAGGCTTGTTCGAGAACCCGGACCTGCCCGCCGGAGGCTGAGCCCGGACCCGCGCGCCGCTTCATGACAAAAAGTTAATGGGCCAAATGTCGCGCGGCGCGCCATGGGTCCCGTGTCTGTCGCTGGAGTTATAGTGTCCATGAAGAAGGCCGTCTGGCTCGCCGCATCCTGTGCGGCCGTTCTGTGTGCGGGCGCGTCGCACGCCCAAACGTCGCGCGCCCAGACGTCGCGCGCCCTAACGGACTCCGCTTCAGGCGGGGTCGTCGTTCCGCCGACGCCGCACTACGGGACGTGGGGCTTTGACGCCTTCGGCGAAGACAAGGCGATCGTCCCTGGCGACAACTTCTTCGGCTACACCGACGGCGACGCGGTGGCCAAGATCGTCATCCCGCCGGACCGCTCCAGCTTCGGCGCCTTCCAGACGCTGGCCGAGCTGTCGGAAGCCCGCGTCCACGCCATCCTGGAGCAGTCCGCGGCGAGCGCGCCTGCGGCGCCGTCCACCAGTCCCGAGAAGATCGGCGCCTTCTACCGCGCCTTCATGGACGAGCAGCGGGTGAACGCCCTCGGCGCCACGCCGTTGAAGGCCGAGCTCGCGGCGGTGCGCGCAGTCCCCGACCGCGCTGCGCTGGCCGCCCTGATGGGACGCTCCAACGACGGCTTCTACGCTTCGCTGATCGACGCGGACATCTCGACCGACGAGAAGGACCCCGACCGCTACGCTGTCTACCTGTCCCAGTCGGGGCTGGGCCTGCCGGACCGCGACTACTATCTGAAGCCCGCGTTCGCGGCCAAGAAGGCGCTGTATCAAGCCTATGTCGCCCAGATGCTCGGACTGGTCGGCTGGGACGACCCGGCGGGCTCCGCCGCCAAAATGGTCGCCTTCGAGACCCAGATCGCCGAGGTCAGCTGGGCGCGCGCCGACGAGCGCGACCCGGACAAGACCTACAATCCGATGAGTCTGGCTCAGGTCGAGGCCGCCGATCCGGGCTTCGACTGGCGACCCTACCTGCAGGCGGCCGATCTCGGCGGCGTACACCAGGTTGTGGAGCGCGAGACCACCGCCATCGCCAAGATCGCGGCGATCTACCGGCAGACGCCGCTGGACGTGCTGAAGGCCTGGGAGGCGTTCCACGTCGCCGACAGCGCCGCCCCGGTGCTGTCGGACGACTTCGTCCAGGCCAGCTTCCAGTTCCACAACAAGGGCCTGTCCGGCCAGCCGCAGATCCAGGCCCGCTGGAAGCGTGCGGTCAGCGTGGTGGACCGCGGCATGGGCGAGGCGGTCGGCCAGATCTACGTGGCCCAATACTTCCCACCCGAGTCCAAAGCGAAGATGGCGCAACTGGTCGGCGACCTGAAACTCGCCTTCCGCCACCGTCTCGAGACCCTGACCTGGATGAGCCCCGCCACCAAGGCCGAAGCGCTGAAGAAGCTGGCGGCCTTCACCGTCAAGATCGGCTATCCCGACCACTTCCGCGACTACTCCGCGCTGGTGGTGCGCTCCGACGACCTGACAGGGGACGTGGAGCGGGCGACCGCGTTCGAGTGGGCGCGCAACGTGCGCCGGCTGAACCAGCCGGTCGACAAGTCCGAGTGGGACCTGACGCCTCAAACGGTGAACGCCTACAACAATCCGGTGTGGAACGAGGTGGTGTTCCCCGCCGCCATCCTGCAGCCGCCCTTCTTCGACCCGCGCGCCGACCCGGCGGTCAACTACGGAGCGATCGGCGGGGTGATCGGCCACGAGATGACTCACGGCTTCGACGACGAAGGCCGCAAGTTCGATTCGACGGGGCGCCTGCGCGACTGGTGGACGGCTCAGGACGCCGCGCGCTTCCAAGTCCGCGCAGACAAGCTGCAGGCGCAATACGACGGCTACTCGCCCCTGCCCGGCGCGCACGTGAACGGCAAGCTGACCGAGGGTGAGAACATCGCCGATTCCGGCGGCATCAACCTGGGCCTGGACGCCTACCACGCCTCGCTGAACGGCCAGCCGGCGCCCACCGTGGGCGGCTACACGGGCGACCAGCGGGTGTTCCTGGGCTGGGCGCAGGTATGGCGGGGCAAGACCCGCGACGACGCGCTGCGCCAGCGGCTCGTGACCGATCCCCACTCGCCCGAGCAGTTCCGCGTCAACGGCGTAGTGCGCAACGTGGACGCCTGGTATTCGGCTTTCGACGTGAAGCCGGGGCAGACGTTGTATCTCGCTCCAGACCAGCGAGCCCACATCTGGTGACAGACGGCGGAGGCGGCGATCGCCGCCTCCGCCGTCCGAAGCTTGCGACATAAACGTTATTGACGCAAACGACAAAGGCCGCCGCGGTCACTCGCGACGGCCAAATTCTTTTTATTTGAAAGTAGAGGCGTTTCCTCCCTGAAAACGCCGAAGGACCGTGCGTCTGTGCGCCGCAACCTTCGCAAAACGACCAAACGGCAAAACTTCGCCACTGTCAACGCGCCCAATCGGCCGACGCGACGAAAAGATATGTAGAAAGCTAAGTTGTGCGTTTGTATTTGTCAGCGGCGTCAATAAATCTTCTTCAATCACGCTTGGCGGCGCCTCACGACGGCAAAATGCGCCGGCATGATGCCTAATTGGCGGGGTTGGGGGACGGCGGCTTGAAGGATCAGCGGTTCAGGCGGCGCGCGAAGCGGCCCAAGGCCTATCTGGCGACGGCCGTGGTCGCCGCCCTGACATGGGCGGCGGGCGTGGCGGGGCTCCTCCTGCAGCAGCGCCCCTAGGCGCGGAGCCGGAGGCTCACCGGTACTGCTGGATGCGCGTGGTGCGCAGGCCCGCCAGGCCGTGTCGTTCGATCGACTGCTGCCAGCCCGCGAACTCCTCGTCGGTGAGCTTGTAGCGCCGGCAGGCGTCTTCCATGGTCAGCAGCCCCCCACGCACGGCGGCCACGACCTCGGCCTTGCGCCGGATCACCCAGCGCGCGGTGTCTGGCGGCGGCAGGTCGTCCAGTGTCAGCCGCACGCCCGTAGGCCCGACGACGTAACGCTCGCCCTTCGCATCGACCCGTTGTGCTTGGAGCATTTCTATGCCCTCCCGATCACCTACAGGTCAGACGATACCGCATGTCACATAACGGGCGTTTAACGCCATTAGTAAAGAAGCCCATAATCTAAGTGTCTCTTTCTGGCACACTGTCGTTAACCGGACTTTAGTCGCCGCTTTAGATTCGAACTACACGATCACTGCTTGATGCTGATCAGCTGTTGCAGCAACTGGTCCGCCGTAGTCAGGATTTTAGTGGAAGCGGCGTAAGCCTGCTGGGTGACGATCAGGCCGGCGAACTGCTGGCTAAGGTCCACTGTGGAGGCTTCCAGGCTCGAGGAGGACAAGGTGCCGGCGCCGCCGGTGCCCGCGGCCTTCAGGTTGTAGGTCCCGCTCTGGGCCGACACTTGGTAATTGTCGCCGGAGACGGAGGTCAGCCCGTCCGGGTTCTGGAAGGTGGCCAACGCCACCTGGGCCAGCTTGCGCGACACGCCGTTGTCGTACACGGCGGTGACGAAGCCCTGTTTGTCGATCTCTACGTTGGTCAGGTTGCCGAACTGCGTCCCGTCGGTGTCCACCGACTGGGTCACCGAGGTGGCGGCGACCTGGGTCAGCCCGCCCAGCGTGTCGGTCAGGTTGAACTTGATGGGCTGGGGGCTGGTGACGCCAAGGCTCGAAGCCCAATCCACGTCGAGGGTCCCGCCGCCGGTGCCGAACAGGTTGTTGCCGTTCGCGTCGGTCAGGGTGGAGGCGGCGGTGTCGATGCTGCCGTCGGTATTGAACTTGATGGTGCCGGCGGCGATCTGGCCGGTGGGCTGGGTTCCGCTCGCCGCGATCTCGCTGTTCCCGCTGGCGTCGGTCGGGCCCACCAGCTCCGCCGACCATGTGTCGGCCGTGGAGCTCTTCAGCAGATCCAGCGACAAGGTGCGCTGGCCGCCCTGGCTGTCTGACACGGGGATGGAGATGGTGAAGTCGGGCTTGGTGCCCGCGCCGGAGACGTTGATGGTCTGCAGCGAGGCGACGCTGGAGGGATCGATGGTCACCGTCCCGTCGGCGTTCACCGGCCAGCCTTGCAGATAGCCGCCCGCGGCGTTCTGCAGATCGCCGTTGGCGGCCACCACGAAGGAACCCGCGCGAGTGAAGTTGCGCGCGTCGGTCACGGTGGGGTCGGCGGATGCGGTGGTGACGAAGAAGCCGCTGCCCGAGATGGCCAGGTCGGTGTTGGAGCTGGTCTGCTGCAGATCGCCCTGCTGGGTGACGAGCTGCTGGGTCGTGGCTAGCACGCCGCCGGAGTCGTAGTTGCCGATCGCGGCGTTGTTGCCGGTGACGATGTCGCCGAACTGAGTGTCCACCGTCTTGTAGCCGACGGTGTTGGCGTTGGCGATGTTGTCGGAGATGGCGGCGAGCGCCGACGACTGGGCGACCAGGCCCGAGACGCCGGTGTAGAGGGCGCTATTGATGCTCATGACGAGCTCCTTTCAGGGGATGGACCGGGGCGCTGGCCGCACCGGACGAGGGATGGGGCGCGCGCACGCTCACGAGCCGCCGCTGACGTTGGTGATCGAGGAGACGGGCACCTGGGTGAATCCCAGGGTGACCTGGGTGACGCCGTTGAGGCTCTGGACGGAGCTGGCGACCCCGCTGACCGACAGGGTGGGGGTGATCGGGCTGCCGTTGGAGTCAGTGGCCGCCACCGACAGGGTGTAGGCGCCGGCCGGCTGCTGCACGCCCGAGCTTGACTGGCCATTCCAGGTGAAGGCGTTGGACCCGGCGGCGAAACTCGGCGCGGTGCCGGTGTAGACCACCTGGCCGGTAGAGTTGCTGATGGAGACGGTGGCGTTGGACGCGGTCTGCGGCAGGCTGTAGCTCCAGCTCGCCTGGCCATTCGCGAGGTTGGAGGTCGCGCTGGTCGCGGTGATGGACTTGCCGATCAGGCTGACGGAGCTGGAGACGCCCGACGACGGCGCGGCGTTGACCAGCTGCTGCAGCAGCTGGTTGGACAGCAGCTGCTGCTGTACGCCGTTAAGCTGCACAAGTTCGCTGGTGAACTGGTTGGGGTCTTCAGGCTGGGACGGGTCCTGGTTCTTCAGCTGAGTGGTGAGCAGCGTCAGGAAGCTGTTGTAGTCGCTGTTCAGGCTCGTCGCGCCGCTGGCCACATCGGCGGACGTGCCCGATGTGGCGGACGAGGACGAAGCCGTCGTGGCGGTGAGCGTGCTGGTCGGCGCGCTCTGGTTGGTTAGATAGCCCGTGATGCTGCTGGTCATGGCCGCGTCCTCAAATCCTGATGTCGAGCTGGCCGGCGCCGGCGCCGGTCCAAGAC
>CAXTUT010000142.1:0-5924 GCA_964247465.1 uncultured Caulobacteraceae bacterium
GGCCAAGGCCGAGGCCGATGAGTTCAAGAGCGCGGCGGAAAGCCTGCGGCAGGCGCTGCAGGACCTGCCGGAACTGGCCGAGCTGTCCAAGCAGGTGATCGTGGACGTCACGCCCGAGGGCCTGCGCATCCAGCTGGTCGACCAGGAAGGCCGCTCCATGTTCGAGCAGGGCTCCGCCAAGCCCAACGACCGGGCCCGCCTGCTGCTGCGCGCAGTCTCCAAGGTCGTGCGCCAGATGCACAACCGCATCACCGTCTCCGGCCACACCAGCGCCGTGGTCGGGCCGGCGGCGGGCGGCGACGACTGGGCGCTTTCGGCGTCGCGGGCGAACGCGGCGCGCAGCGTGCTGCAGGAGGCGGGCGTTGAGGCGGACCGCATCTATCAGGTCTCGGGCAAGGCCAATTCCGATCCGCTCTACCCCGACGACCCTACCCTGCCGGGCAACCGGCGCATCGCCATCACCCTGCTGCGCGAAAGACCGGTGCTGCCGCCCGAAGCGACGTGAACGGCGCAAAGCAGCGGCATTCAAGCCCTTGCGGCGAACGGGCGACTGGGCCCACATCCACGGCATGGCCGAGTCCGCCTTCGACCCTCCACCCACCGACGTCGCCATCGTGAGCATGGCCCTTCGGTGACCCAGCATTTTGCGACCCGCCAGCTTCGCTTCTTCCTGACGGCGCCCTCGCCCTGTCCCTACCTGCCCGGCCGCGACGAGCGGAAGGTGTTCGCCCACCTGCCGCTCAACGACGGCGCCTCGGTCAACGACAGCCTGACGCAGGTGGGCTTCAGGCGCTCCCAAAACATCGCCTACCGTCCCGCCTGCGACGGGTGCGACGCCTGCGTCTCCGCCCGGATCCCGGTGGACGGCTATCCGCTCGGCCGCTCCGAGCGCCGGGTGCTGGACCGCAACGAAGACCTGGAACGCCACTTGGTGGAGGCGGAGGCGACGATGGAGCAGTACGCGCTGCTGCGCCGCTACCTGGGGGCGCGCCACCCCGGCGGCGGCATGGCCGACATGACCTGGCCCGACTATGTGGCGATGGTGGAGGACACAGCGGTCCGAACCCACCTGATCGAGTACCGCACCCAGCCCCAGGACCGCGGGCCGGGCGACCTGATCGCCTGCGTGCTGGTCGACATCCTGCACGACGGCCTGTCGCTGGTCTACAGCTTCTACGATCCGGCCGTGTCGCGACGCAGCCTCGGCTCCTTCGTCATCCTGGACCACGTGCGCCAGGCCCAGGCGGCGGGGCTCGCCTTCGTCTACCTGGGCTACTGGGTCTCGGGGAGCGTGAAGATGGACTACAAGTCGCGCTTCAATCCGCTGGAGGTGCTCAAGCCCGGCGGCTGGCGCCTGCTGTCGAGCCGCGAGCGCCAGGAAGGCTGACGCTCGATCCCGGCGACCCTACGCTCAGGCGGCTTGGCGTGCGGCCTTCAGGGCGTCCAGCGCCCGCGTCCGCGCCGTCTCGTGCGCGACGATCGGCTTCGGATACGTCTCGCCCAGCGTCACCCCGGCTTCGGCCAACGCCTCGTCCGATGCGGTCCAGGGCGCATGGATCCAGCGCCTGTCGGCGCGCGCCAGCTCCGGCACCCACCGGCGCACATAGTCTCCAGCCGGATCGAACTTCTCGCCCTGGGTCATCGGGTTGAAGATGCGGAAGAAGGGCTGTGCGTCCGCCCCCGTACCGGCGATCCACTGCCAGTTGGCCGGGTTGTTGGCCGGGTCGCAGTCCACCAGACAGTCCCAGAACCACGCCTCCCCGTCCCGCCAGTCGATCAGCAGGTGCTTGACCAGGAAGGACGCGGTGATCAGGCGCACCCGGTTATGCATCCAGCCGAGCGTCCAGAGCTGGCGCATGCCGGCGTCGACGATGGGATAGCCGGTGCGGCCCCTGCGCCAGGCCTCCAGGTCCGCCTCGCTCCTGCGCCACTTCAGCCCCGACAGGCTGGTCTTGAACGGGTCGCGCGCCAGGGCCGGCGTCTGCTCCAGCAAGCCGTAGTCGAACTCGCGCCAGCCCAGTTCGGTCAGGAACTTCTCCGCCTGATGCTCCAGCCCGTGCGCCGCGAGCCGGGCCTGCACGGCGCAGTAGACCTGACGCGGGGTGATCTCGCCGGCGGCGAGGTGGGGGGACAGGCGCGAGCTGCCGTCTACGGCGGGCCGGTCGCGATCGGCCGGATAGGTCTGCAGCTTGTCGTTCAGGAAGCTCTCGAGCAGCGCCTTCGCGCCCGCTTCACCCGGGGTCCAGTCGAACCCGGCGGACCAGTCGGGACCGGCCGGGTGGAGCTTCCAGGACGCCAGCGCCTCCGACGACGGCCAGTGCGCGGGCGGCTTGATCGACTTGGGCGCCGGGTGCGGCCGCTCCGAAGACACCTGCGCGCGGGCGGTGCGCCAGAACGGCGTGAACACGCCGTACGCGCCGCCCGTCTTGGTCCGCACCCCGCCGGGCTCCAGCAGCAGCTTGCCCTCGCAGGCGCAGGCCGCCACGTCCGCCTTCGTGAGCGCCTCGCCGATCGCCTGGTCGCGGGCGTCGAGCGGCGGCTCGTAGGTGCGGTTCCACAGCACCGTGGCCGCCCCGGTCTGCTCGACGAGCGCGCTCAGCACCTCGCGCGGCTCGCCTCGGCGAAGGATCAGGCGCGAGCCGCGGGTCTTCAGGTCTGCAGCGAGCGCCTTCAGCGACTTGTCCAGCCACCACCGAGCGGCGGCGCCGGGCGCGCGCACCGGCGCGTCGTCTTCCAGGATCACCACCGGGATCACCGGTCGTCCGGAGGCGATCGCCCCGTGAAGGGCGGAGTTGTCGGCCAGGCGCAGGTCGCGGCGGAACCAGACGAGGGCGGGACGGTCGGGCTCGGCAGGGCCGGAGCTGGCGGCGGACTTGGGAGCGGGCGGCATCCCCGCGCCAACGGACGCGCCAAGCCGCCGTTCCCGGTCTGCGATTAACCGGGCGCTTATCTGCTCGGTTTAAGGCTGAGCCATCGTCAGAGGTACGCATGGCCGTCGCCGCCCGGACATCCGCCACCCGCCGTCAGGCCGCCGTCGACGGCCAGGACGACGGCGTTCTTCTGGAGCCGTGCGAGGCGCGGTTCGCCCGCGGTCCCCTGCGTCCGGACGCGCTCAGCCCGTCGCGCACGCGGCTGACGGCGTCCATGCTGCGACGCAGCTTCCGCATCCTGGATGCGGGGGTGCTGACCCTCGCCTTCGGTGCGAGCACGCTGCGCCACCCCGCGCCGCCATCGCTGATCGCCTGCGGCTTGGCGGCCCTCGTTGTGTTCCTGACGCTCCCGACCCTGGACGCCTACGCCTATGCGCCGCAGGAGCGAAGCTGGAAGACGTTGGCTCGCGTAGCGGCGGCCACCCTGACGGGCGTTTTGGCGGCGGCGACGCTAGGCATGCTGATGCGCGCGGACGGGCTTGACGCCGGGCGCTGGGGCCTGCTCACCCTGGCCGCGCTTTCGGCCACCCATGGGCTGTCGCTTGGCGCCGTTCGGCGCTGGCGTCGCGCAGGCCGGCTCACGCCCAACATCCTGGTGGTCGGCGCGACGGAGAACGCCAAGCGGCTGGTCGAGACGGCGCTTCGCACGCGAGAGGTCGCGGTGCTGGGCGTGTTCGACGACCGCTCGGACCGGATCGCGCCGAACGTCCATGGCGTGCCGGTGCTGGGCGACACGGCCGCCCTGCTGCGCCATCGCATCCTGCCCTACATCGACCGC
The DNA here is from genome assembly GCA_964247465.1 of uncultured Caulobacteraceae bacterium. GTDB lineage: Bacteria > Pseudomonadota > Alphaproteobacteria > Caulobacterales > Caulobacteraceae > CAHJWH01. The sequence goes on from CAXTUT010000142.1 coordinate 3,709, forward strand.
ATCGTGCTGACGGTGAACGCCGCGGGGCCGGCCCGCACCGCCGAGCTGATCGAGCGACTCGGCGTGCTGCCGAACGAGCTCTGCCTGTTTTTGGACGGCGAGGACCCCAAGAGCCGCTCCACCACCTTGTCCTGGCTCGCCCGCTCCACCCTGAGCGTGGGCGGCGCCAAGGCGCGCGAGGGCCGCCAGATGGCCAAGCGGGCGCAGGACGTGACGCTCGGCCTGCTGCTGCTCGTTCCGGCGCTGCCGATCATGGCGCTGATCGCGCTCGCCGTGCGGCTGGACAGCCCGGGCCCGATCCTGTTCCGCCAGCGCCGCCACGGCTTCAACAACGAGGAGATCCTGGTCTGGAAGTTCCGCTCCATGCGGGCGGAGACCACCGATCATTCCGGCGGTCGCCAGGTCAGCCTCAACGACGACCGCGTCACCCGCGTCGGCCGCTTCATCCGCAAGACCAGCCTGGACGAGCTGCCGCAGATCATCAACGTGCTGCAGGGGCGCATGTCGCTGGTCGGACCCCGCCCGCATCCGGTGGGCATGAGGACCGCCGGGCAGGACAGCGCACGGCTGGTGGCCGAATACGCCTGGCGCCACCGCATCAAGCCCGGCATCACCGGTTGGGCCCAGATCAACGGCTCGCGCGGGCCGGTGAACACCGCCGAAGAGGTCCGCCGCCGTGTGGAGCTGGACGTGGACTACATCGAGCGCCAGTCGCTGGGCATGGACCTCTACATCCTGGCCATGACCCTGCCGCGCCTGCTTGGCGACGGCGAGGCGGTGCGCTAGCGCATGTTCTGGAAGGGCGTGCTCGGCTATCTGCCCGTCAACATCGTCCAGGCGGTGGCGGGCTTTGGGGCCATCGTCGTGTTCACCCGCATGCTGACGCCATCGCAGTATGGCGATTACGCGCTCGCCTTCTCGGTGACGAGCGTGGTGGGCACCTGCCTGTTCGTGTGGATCGAGTCGGCCATGGCGCGCTTCTTCGCCACCGAAGACGAAACCGGCCGGCTGCGGCTCTACGCGACCCTCTACGGCGCCTTTGCGGCCATGGCTGTGGTCCTGCCGCTGGTCGCCGGCGCCCTGCTGGCGCTGCTGCCGATCACGCCGCCGCTCAAGTTCGCCATGGGCGCGGGGCTTGTGGGCGTCACCGCCCGCAGCCTGCTGAAGCTGGCGCAGGAACGCCGCCGCGCGACTGGCGAGGTGCGTGGCTACGCCGTGTTCGACATCGCCCAGACCGGGGCGGGCTTCGGCCTGGGCGCGCTGTTCGCCGGGCTCCATTTCGGAGGCGCGTCCCCCTTGCTGGGCGCAGGCGCGGCGAGCGCGACCTGCCTGCTGTTCGCCTTCCCGGGCGAGTTGCGCCACGCCCGGCGCGGCCGCTTCGAGCTGGAGCGGCTGAGGCGCTACGCCGCCTACGGCCTACCGCTCTCGCTGAGCCTGCTCATGGGGGTGGCGCTGGCGACCACCGACCGCTTCGTGCTGGCGGCCTACATGAACGAGGCGACGGTGGGCGCCTACCATGCGGGCTACAGCCTCTCCAACCGCACCCTGGACGTCATGTTCCTTTGGCTGGGCATGGCGGGCTTTCCCGCCTGCATCGCCGCGCTGGAGCGCGGCGGCCAGGCGGCGCTGGAGAAGACCGCCCGCGAGCAGGCCGGCTTCATGGTGCTGATCGCCCTGCCCGCGGCCGCAGGGCTCGCCCTGGTCGCCCATCCCCTGGCCGATCTGATGGTCGGGCCGGCCCTGCGCCAGAACGCGGCGCGGGTGACGCCCTGGATCGCGCTCAGCGGCCTCTTCTACGGCTTCACCGCCCAGTACCTGAACACCGCCTTCACCTTGGGCCGGCGCACGGGCCGCCAGTTCGCCGCCATCGGCGTGCCCGCGCTCGCCAACTTGGGGCTCACCCTGGCGCTGATCCCCCGCTTTGGCCTGGACGGGGCCATGTGGGCGACCACGGCCAGCTATGCGCTGGGCGCGGTCGTGTCGGTGCGGCTCCAGCGCGGCGGCCTCAGCCTGCCCATCCCGTGGACCGCGATCGCGCGCTGCGGGCTCGCGTCGGGCGTGATGGCGCTGGCGGTGTCGCGCGTGCCGGCGTGGGGCGGGATCGGGGAGCTGGCGGCCAAGGCCAGCGTAGGCGCGCTCGTCTACGCCCTCGCCGCCCTGGCGCTGGACGCCGGACAGGCCCGAGAGCACGCCGCGCGCGCCCTCGGCGCCCTGCG
>CAXTUT010000143.1:0-5907 GCA_964247465.1 uncultured Caulobacteraceae bacterium
CTTGCGCCGGGCGTCGGCCAGCTCACGCTCGAGCCGCTTGCGGTCGGCGACCAGCGCCTCCACCCGCGCGACCACCTCCGAGGGCGGGACCTTGAACTGGGCGCCCAATCCCTCGGCCACGCCTGCGCGGTCGAGCAGATGGCGGCGCGCCGCCTCGCCGGTCAGCGCCTCGACCCGGCGCACGCCGGCCGCGATGCCGGTCTCGGCGATCACCTTGAACAGGGCTATGTCGCCGGTGCGCGACACGTGGGTGCCGCCGCAGAGCTCCACCGAGTAGGCGCCTTCGCCTTCCAGCGCGCGGCCGAGCGTCAGCACCCGCACCTCTTCGCCGTACTTCTCGCCGAACAGGGCCACGGCGCCCGCCTCTATGGCGGCGGCGGGAGCCATGCTCTCGGTGCGGGCCGGCAGGTTCTGGCGGATCACCGCATTGACCTCGGCTTCCACGCGCTCCAGCTGTTCAGGCGTCAGCGGCTGGCCGTGGCTGAAGTCGAAGCGCATGCGCTCGGCGTCCACGAGCTGACCCTTCTGCGCCACATGGCCGCCCAGCACGTTCTTCAGCGCCGCATGGACCAGGTGGGCGGAGGAGTGGTTGGCGCGGGTTCGGGTGCGGGCGTTGGCGTCGATAGCCAGGCGCACCCGGTCGCCGAGGCTCAACCGGCCGGCGTCGATGTGCAGGGTATGGACGAACAGATCGCCGGCCTGTTTGCCGATCGCGACCAGCCGGCCCGCGCCGTGCGGCCACTCCACCTCGCCAAAGTCGGAGGCTTGGCCGCCGCTCTCGGCATAGAAGGGCGTGCGGTCGAACAGCACCTCCACGGTCACGCCGTCTTCGCCCACGGCGATGACCTCGTCGACCTCCGCCGCCTCGCGCACCAGGGCGATGACCTCGCCCATGACCTCGCCCGCCTCATAACCGACGAAGTCCGTGGGGCCGAGCCGATCCCGCAGCTTGAACCATTCCGCCGTCTGCGCCCGGTCGCCGGAGCCGGACCAGGCGTCGCGCGACTGGGACTTCTGCCGGTCCATGGCGGCGTCGAAGCCAGCCAAGTCGACCGTGATCCCCCGCGTGCGCACCGCATCCTGGGTCAGGTCCAGCGGGAAACCGTAGGTGTCGTAGAGCTTGAACGCCGTTTCGCCAGAGAGGACGCCGCCCGACTCCAGCCCGCCGGCGGCCTCCTCCAGCAAGCCCATGCCGCGGCCGAGCGTCGTGCGGAACCGCTCCTCCTCCTGGCGCAGGGTCTCGGTGATCAGCGGCGTGGCGCGGACCAGCTCCGGATAGGCCTGCCCCATCTGCTCGACCAACGCAGGCACGAGCCGCCACATCAGCGGCTGCGCCGCGCCCAGCAGGTGGGCGTGGCGCATGGCGCGGCGCATGATCCGGCGCAGCACGTAGCCGCGCCCCTCGTTGGAGGGCGACACCCCGTCGGCCACCAGGAAGGAGGAGGCGCGAAGGTGGTCGGCGATCACCCGGTGGGAGAACTTGGCCTCGCCTTCCGCCGGCACGCCGGTCAAATCGACCGAGGCCGCGATCAGGGCCCGGAACAGGTCGACGTCGTAGTTGTCGTGTACGCCCTGCAGCACCGCGGCGATGCGCTCCAGCCCCATGCCGGTGTCGATCGACGGCTTGGGCAGGGCCTCGCGTCCGCGCTCGCCCGCGAACTGCTCATACTGCATGAACACCAGGTTCCAGATCTCGATGAACCGGTCGCCGTCCTCGTCCACAGAGCCGGGGGGACCGCCAGGGATCATCTCGCCGTGGTCGTAGAAGATTTCCGAGCACGGGCCGCAGGGGCCGGTGTCGCCCATGGACCAGAAGTTGTCAGCGGTCGCGATCCGGATGATGCGCTCGTCGGACAGGCCGGCGATCTTGCGCCATAGCCCGTGCGCCTCGTCGTCCTCGGCGTAGACGGTGACCAGCAGCCTGTCGGCGTTCAGCCCGAACTCGCCCGTCACCAGCCGCCAGGCGAGGTCGATGGCCTCCTCCTTGAAATAGTCGCCGAAGGAGAAGTTGCCGAGCATCTCGAAAAAAGTGTGGTGGCGCGCAGTGTAGCCGACGTTGTCCAGGTCGTTGTGCTTGCCGCCGGCGCGCACGCACTTCTGCGAGGAGGTCGCCCGCGGGGCCGGCCGCGCCTCCGCCCCGGTGAAGACGTTCTTGAAGGGCACCATGCCGGCGTTGACGAAGAGCAAGCTCGGATCGTTTTGCGGCACCAGCGGCGCAGACGGCGTCACGACGTGGCCGCTCGCAGCGAACCCGTCCAGGAAGGCGCTGCGAATGTCGTTCAGGCTGGGCATGAAGGGCGGTGTCCGGATAACGGCGAAGCTCGCGCCCGATATAGAAACCTCGCGCGCCTCAGGCCAGCGGCGTCGGCTCGCGCGCGTACAGCTCCACCGCCTTGCCCTTGTAGGCGCTCGAGGCATAGGCCTCATAGCCGCAGCGGCGCGCCACGGCGACGGACGCCGCGTTTTCCGGCGCGATCATGCACACGGTGCGCCTGCCCAGCGTTCGGTCACCCCATGCGCCGATGGCTTCCAGCGCCTCGCGCGCGTAGCCTTGGCCGTGCCGGTCGCCTGCTAGCGCCCATCCCGCCTCAGGCGCGTCGCCGAAGGGCGGCGAGAGGTCGCGATGGAAGTCGGCGTAGCCCGCCTCTCCCACAAAGCTCCCGCTATCGCGCAGACGGATGATCCAGTAGCCGTAGCCGAGCAGCGTCCACAGGCCAGCGGAGCGGAGCAGCCGCGCCCACACCTCCTCGCGCGTGAAGGGGCGTCCACCGATGTGGCGTACGACCCTAGGGTCCGCCCACATGGCGGCGAGCGTGTCGAGGTCTGCGGGCGTATGGGTTGTGAGCCTCAGGCGCGCGGTGGCCAGGACCGGCGCAGCCCCGTTCAATAGGCGTAGAACGGTCCGGCGATGCCGCTCGCCGTGCGCCCCTCGATCGCTGTGTAGACGTTGCGCCCGTAAAAGAACGGGAGGCCGAAATCGAAGCTGGTCGGCGACGCATTGACTAGGCCCAGAGCCTGGGGCGAGCCGCCGATATTGGGTAGGGCGGCGAAGCTGGTCGCCAGCAATGTCTGCGCATTGCTCAAGGTGAAGGCCGCTGAGGAGGAAGCGCCGTTCTGGCCCTGGATCGTCGGGCTGATCGTGATGGGCGACGGCGGGCAGTAGTAGCCCTTGGCGCTTGCACCCGTGCAGAGAGGGATCGAGGCGTCGACGAAGAAGTATAGACTGCTGCCGCTGTCGATAAAACTCTCCGGAAGGTTCTCACCCTTGTAGACCGCCGTCACCAGGCCTGGTCCGTCCGGGCTGGTCGAGGAGGTCGTGGTCAGCACCGTCGCCGAGCCGAGCGCGTTGTTGGTCTGCGTGCCGATGCCGAAGTAGATCGTGCCCGTCACGGAACGGGCGCCGGCTGCGGGTGGAGCAGGCAGGCTGATGACCACCCCGTTGTTGTCCACGGCCATGGTCGCCACCGGGTTGGGCAGCTGCTGGAACGGCGCGGTGGTGGAGGATGTGCGCGCGATGATCGCGCCGCAACCCGACGCCGGGCAGTCGTAATAGGCCGCCGCCGCCGACCCGCCCGCCGTCTGACAGGCCGCGCCGCAGTCCGTTGGCGTAGTGCCCAGGCCGATGATGCCGTTGGCGCCCAGCGCCAGCACGGTGTTGAGGTTGGAGCCGCCGCTGGAGGAACATTGCGAAGGCACGTTGGCGAATACGCCCGTGTCGCCCACGACTTGGAGCGGCAGGCCGGGTACGGATTCCCCACCCACGGCGAAGTCCGCCTGGCGCACCGAACCGAAGGTGTAGCCGTCCACGAACTGGAAACATTCGCCGACCGGATTGGCGCTCGCATCGGTCTGCAGCGGCAGGGCCGCCAGCAGGCTGGGACTCAGCGCCGCCTGGGCGATGCGCAGGCCTTCCGACCCGGTATCGACCTGCACGTGGTCGATGGTCTGGCAATTCGAGGTGCCCGGCGCGCACAGCGTCACCGACACGTAGACGATGTTGCCCTCGATCACCGCGTTTGATCCCGTGGTGATGCTGGTGGGGCCGCCGTCCACGACGAGGGTGGCGGTGTTGGGTAGGGCCTGGGTGACGACCGGAGCCGCAGGCGTCGGCGCGGTCGTGCTGGTCGTGTCGGACCCGCCCGATCCGCCGCCGCCGCCGCAGGCCGCCAGCGAGAGCAGCAGAGCGCCCAGTCCCAGAAGCTTCCTGATCATCGCCGGGCCTACCTAAGGTCCTGGCCGGTGAAGCCAGTGGGAACCTGCCTGGGCAGGTAGGCCAGTCCAGAGAAGGCGCCCGGATGGCCGCCGCTGCGTATGACGAGGCTCGCCCGGTCGACCTTGAGCGGCGTCCGGGTGCGCGGGCCGCCGGTCCGCACCGTATCCGCCTGCATCGTGGTGAAGTTGTCGCCTAGCAGCTGGCGCAGGTCGGGCCGACCTGGCGCACGCCACGTCACCGCGAACACGACGCCGGCTGCGTTCTCGTACTCGCGCACGACCCCGCCATTAGGCAGGCTCAAGGTGTGCACGGTCTGCGCGTTCTCAGCCGAGGAGACCATCGCCGCCGAAAGCCGGGCCCGATCCGCCTGAACGCTGTCCAGGCGCTGACCCAAAGCGGCGCTGGCTTGATCGGCGGCCACGAGACTGACCAGAGCGACCGCGGACACGAAGACCAAACGCGACGCACGCATAGCTACCCTGAACGGCTGCGAGGAGGCGAACATCGCCGAGGCTCCTCCAACACGGACGCGCATCCCCCTGACTCAGCGGGTCGCCGCGACCGATGGCGTGTCTTAGCAGAGTCCTGCGGCCGAAGCGATGCGCGACGACGACGCCAACTCGATCCAGGGCGGCATTGACACGATGGGCGATCTTGGGAAGGATCGGTCCGGAGCCTCATCCTTTCGGGCTCGCTGGAGCACGACCATGCCCTCGCGCGGCTTTTCGTCGATCGAACGCAGCGCGTGGGTCCCGTCGTTCACGTATCGCGGCTACCGCTTCGCCGGCTAGGCGACCGATCCAGGCTCCCCTTCCGCAGCGGCCCGGACCCGCCTCACGCCGGCGACCGCCTCCGTCTCGGAGCGGCCACAGCCCACGCGCGTATAGCCCGCCCGCGTCTTCCTTCTCCCCGAAAGACTGCTCCATGACGTCCCTTCCCACCGGGCTTCCAGCCGGCCCCGACAAAGATCGTGATCCCGCTTCCGCGGCATCCGCGCCCGACCTGGAGGCGCTGCGCGCCGAGATCGACCAGATCGACGATACCGTTCTGGACCTCCTTCACGCGCGCATGGCGCTGGCGGCGCAGATCGGCGGGGTGAAGGCCAGCGGGCCGGTGAATGCGCTGCGCCTGCGTCCGGATCGCGAGGCGCGGGTGATCTCGCGCCTGCTCGGCCGCTCGGAGCCGCAGTGCCGGCAGCTGGCGCTCGGCGTCTGGCGCGAGATCATGGCTGCAGGGCTTGCGCGCCAGGGCGAGCTGGAGGTGCTGGTCTGGGGTGGACCGGACCCGGCGCACACCTTGGACAATGCGCGCCGGCGCTTCGGCTCGTCACCCCGCTACGACGTGGTGGAGACGCCGGGAGAGGCCCTGGCGGCGGCCGACGCGCGCAACGTGATCGCGGTGATGGCCATCGACCCTCGCACCGCCTGGTGGACGCGGCTGGCGGCGCAGTACCGCGATCTGTGGGTGTTCGACGCCATCGACGGACCCAAGGGCGGCAAGGCGCCCGGCTGCCTGGCGGTGGCGCGGATCGACCCGGCGTCGCTTGCGGGCGGGCGCACCTTCGTGATCTCCGCCGGCGGCGATGCGGGCGCGGGCGAGCCGTCGCGGCGGCTGCTCGGGCTGGAGGAGGGCTGGCGGCTGTATGCGGTGGACCGCGCGCCCCAGGAGGTCACCGCCATGGATCGCTACCGAGG
>CAXTUT010000144.1:0-5900 GCA_964247465.1 uncultured Caulobacteraceae bacterium
GCCCCGGCCGCCGAAAGCTCCGCCGCGCGGCTGCGCCGCCGCGGCGAAACCCGCCAGATAGAGGCCCAGGATGGCCAGCAGGATCGCGAGGCTACGCGAGAACATGGCCGTCTTCCGTGGGCTCGGCGGACTGAACGGCCGCTGAACAGTCGGCTTATAGCGCAGCCTGCCTTGATCCGCTTTTCCGCGCGGCAATGCGAGACCGCCGGGAGTCAGCGCCGCGACGGCGCATAGGCCCGCTCCTTGCGCCAAGCCTCCGAGAACCGCTCCAGCTCGGCGTCGACGGTGTCGGGCAGGGTCAGCACCAAATGGGCGATGAGGTTGCCGCGCCGGCCGCCGGTGGCGTCGAAGGCGCCGCGGCCCTTCAGCCGCAACTGCGATCCGGCGTTGGCGTGGCGCGGCACGGTAAGGGTCACCGGACCGTCTGGCGTCGGCGCCTCGATCTTGGCCCCAAGCACGGCGTCGGGGATGGAGACGGGCAGGTCCATGTGCAGGTCGGCCCCCTCAAGCCGGTACAGGGGATGCGGCCTGACGACGAGTTCGATCAAGGCGTCGCCTGCCGGTCCGCCGCCCCGCCCCGGGCGCCCCTGCCCGCGCAGGCGCAGCACTTGGCCGTTCGACGCGCCCTTGGGGATCGCCACGTCGAGCATGCGACCGTCTCCGAAGGTGACCCTGCGCGACGCGCCGGCGATGGTCTCCTCCAGGTCCACGTCCATGCTGGCCTGGACGTCGGCCCCGCGGGTGGGGGCGCTCCGTCCCCCGCGACCCCGGCCGGAGAACATGCCGCCTAGGATATCGTCGAGGTCCACGCCTTCGAAGCCCGTCCCGGCGGCGCCGCCCGCGCCGAAAGGCGAGCCCTGACCGCCCCGAAAGCCTTGCGGCGGCGCATCGCGTCCGTCGGCGTCGATCTCGCCCCGGTCGTATTTGGCGCGCTTTTCCGCGTCGCCGACGATGTCGAACGCCGCGCTGACGCGCTTGAAACGCTCCTCGGCGGCCTTGTTGTCAGGATTGCGGTCGGGGTGGTGATCCTTGGCGAGCTTGTGGAACGCCTTACGCACGTCTTCCGGGCTGGCGGTTTTGGCGACGCCAAGTTCGGCATAGGGATCTTGCGCCACGTTGAGGCCACCGAGCAGGGGCGAGAGACAGGCTCGTCCATCGCGAGACCAGATTTAAGACCGCCAGGCGGAGGGGCAAGGGGTAGTGTGGCGGATCAGCCACATCGGTGGGCGCGCCTCATAGACGGCGGGCGCCGCCGTGCTGCTGCAACATCGCTTCCAGCGCCTGGGACTTGGCCAGCGCGTCCTCCGCAAGGCGGCGGCGAAGGTCGCGCACGCCCACGGGATAGACCTCGCCACCCTCGGCGACTTGCTGAGCGATGTCAGCCGCGGTCGCGAGAGCCTGTTTCAGGACGTGGACCTGTTCGTGGGCGGCCTGCCGCGCTTCGGCGAGCAGACGGCTGGCGCGAACGCCCGGCGCCTCTGCAGCCGTCGGAACGACGCTTAGCTGCGGGATGCTCATCTGCTCGCCTCTGGATCAACCCTGCGGCGCCAAACCGTAACCTTGCGCTACGACGGCTCCTGTGAACGTCCGGTTCAACGCGGCGTGGCGCGTCGGCGGGCCGTTGTAGCCAGAACACGCTCCGGGCGTCCGGCGTCGTCAGGCGATACGCGCCACCAGCACAGCGTTCAGACCCCCGAAGGCGAAAGAGTTCGACACTAGCGCCTTGCAGGCGATCGGCGTCGGCTCCAGCGCCAGCGGCACGTCGCAGTCCGGATCCGGGCCGAGATAGTTCAGCACCGGCGGGGCCAGCCTGTGACGAAGCGCCATGATCCCCAGGATGAACTCCAGCGCGCCGCCGCCGCCGATCAGATGGCCGTGCGCGGACTTGGTCGCCACCACCGTTTTGCCGGCCATGTCCGGACCGTAGACCGCGCGCATGGCCTGCGCCTCCACCTTGTCGTTGAGCACTGTGCCCGTGCCGTGGCTGGAGATCAGCGCCGGTTCGTCCAGGGACAGTCCCGCGTCCTCGTGCGCCAGGCGGATGGCGCCGGCGGCGCCCTCAGGATGCGGGGCGGTAAGGTGGTGGGCGTCCGACGCCGCGCCGAGCCCCGCCATCTGCGCGTGGATCGTGGCCCCGCGGGCGCGGGCGTGCGCCTCGGACTCCAGCACCATCATGGCCGCGCCCTCCCCCATCACCAGGCCCCTGCGGTCCTTGGAGAACGGCCGGCAGGTGTCGGACGCCATCACCCGCAGCGCCGCCCAGCCGAGCCAGGAGCCCAGCGTCAGCGCCGCCTCGCCCCCGCCCACCAAGGCCACGTCGCAGCGCCCGGCGCGGATCATGTGCATGGCCTCGCCGATCGCGTGGGCGGACGAGGAGCAGGCGCTGGACAGGGTGAAGGTCAGCCCGCGAACCCCGAACAGCATAGAGAGCTGCGCCGACGGCGCGCTGATCATCGACTTGGGGATGGTCATGGGGTGCACCGACCCGGTCTTGCGGTGGTAGATGCGCGAGAAGCCCTCCTCGAAGGTCGCGTTGCCGCCGCTGCCGGCGCCGAACAGGATGGCGGTGCGGGTCTCCAGCGCCGGATGGTCGAGCAGCCCCGCGTCGGCGAGCGCCTCCTGCGCCGCGACGGCGGCGAACACCGACACGGGATCGAGATTGGCGAGCGCGCGCGGTCCGAGCCTGGACTGCAGCGGCGCCAGGTCCAGCGGACCGACCGCCGCCGCCGCGCCCTCAAACGCCAGGGCGGCGTGATCGCCGAAGCTGCGCGTGATGGGCGCTATGGCGCCTTCGCCGCGCGCCAAACGAGCCCAGTTGGCGTCGACGCCCTGGCCGAGGCCGCTGACGCTGCCCATGCCCGTGATGACGACGGACCGGGCTTCAGCCATGGGATGCGGCCGGCGCAGGCGCGCAGGGGGCGGCGGGTGACAGATCGACGCTCAAGCCGGATTGGCCTTGGCGAGCACCACCTCTACGAAATCGCCCAGCGTCTTGACGTGCGCGAAGTCGGCCTGCTCCACCACCACGCCCATCTGGTCCTCCAGCGCGAAGGTGACGCTGATCATGTCCAGCGAGGCGATGTCCAGGGACTCCAGCGTGGCCGCGGGATCGAGCTTGGCGCGGTCGGTCGGCACCTCCTGGGCGATGAGGTCCAGAACCTGGTCCGCCGTAACCGCCATGTGACTCTCCGAACGCCAGGCCGCCGCGGGCCAGTCCACCACGCAAGCATAGCGGGCGCGGGCGCGGGGGAAAGGGGCCTTGATCCAAACGACGCCCGAGCTGATCCAGCCTGATCCAAGGCCGCCTCTGCCTTCCGCGCTTGCAACTCCGACGGCCGCGCCTGAGTTGGAGCGACAGCATTACAGGGCGCATCCATGAGCGGCGACGAGCACGACAACCTTTCCCGCCGCGGCCTCGTCAGCGGGGCCGGCCTCGGCCTCGCCGCCGCCGCCGCCGGCTCCGCATTTGCGCAGAGCGGGGCGACACAGCGCTCGCCCGAGCCGCTCCAAGACCCCACGACCAAGTATCCTCGGCCGCCTTTTCCTGAGCAGCACCAGCCCTGGCCGGGGCTGGCCGGCCGCATGACGCCGCGGCCCGATCATGGGGAGACCAGCTACCGCGGGTCCGGCCGGCTGCTGGGGCGCAAGGCGCTGATCACCGGAGGCGATTCCGGCATGGGCCGGGCGGCGGCCATCGCCATGTCGCGCGAGGGCGCCGACGTGGCCATCAACTACCTGCCGCAGGAGGAGCCCGACGCGCGCGAGGTGATCGCCCTGTTGCGCGCCGACGGGCGACGCGGGATCGCCATACCCGGCGACCTGCGCAACGAAGGCTTCTGCCAGGACCTGGTCGCCCAGGCGGTGCAGGGTCTGGGCGGGCTGGACATTCTGGTCAGCAACGCCGGCCGCCAGCAGTCGCACGCCTCGATCCTGGACATCTCCACAGAGCAGTTCGACTGGACGATGAAGACCAACCTCTACGCGCCGTTCTGGATCATTAAGGCGGCGCTGCCGCACATGCCGCCGGGATCGTGCATCATCGCCACGACGTCGGAGCAGGCCTACGACCCCTCGCCCGAGCTCTACGACTACGCCCAGACCAAGGCCGCGACGATGAACTTCGTCAAGTCGTTGGCCAAGCAGCTCGGGCCCAAGGGCATCCGCGTCAACGGCGTGGCGCCCGGTCCCATCTGGACGCCGCTGCAGGTGTCCGGCGGCGCGCCGCCGCAAAAACAGATGCAGTTCGGCGGCCAGACCCCGCTCGGCCGCGCCGGCCAGCCGGCGGAACTCGGCGGCATCTACGTCCAGCTCGCCGACAACCAGTCGAGTTACGCCAACGGCCAGATCTACGGAGCGTCAGGCGGGAGCGGCCAACCATAGCAAGCGCCAGTAAGGAGGAGCGGCGGCAAGTCTTCTGCGTCCTTCGAGACGCCCTCCACGAGGGCTCAGGATGACGAGGCGGGTGTGGCCCCGCGTTCGTCATGCCAAGGAGCGAGCCTGCTCGCGTCTCGAAGCCCGCGACAGGTAGACAGTTCCCTGCTTCAGGAGCCTGCCTCCACCGTCACTGCGCGCCGCTGTCGGCGGCGGGCCAGGCTTCGGAGAACTTCGGCCGGTGGCGGTCGGCGATGTCGGCCTCGTCGATCTCGAATTTGTCGGGGTAGAAGGCCAGCATGTCCTTGATGTCCTCCATCGCCGGATAGGGCGTCTCGTAGCTCCACACCGCATTTTCGAGCATGTCGCCATTCATGTAGAAGGTGAAGTAGCTAGCGTCGCCCTTGTAGGGACAGTTGGTGGTCTTCACCGTCTTGGAGATGAAGCCCGTCTCCACGTCTGAGCGCGGGAAGTAGTGTACGGGCGGGTAGTTCGCCTCTTGCAGCGTCAGCACCTTGTCGCTCGCCGCGATCACGTGGTCCTGGAAGCGCACGCGCACCTGGCCCGCGTGCGGCGTGATGGTGATGGGATGGTCGGGGCCGGGGGTCTTCATGGGTCGCCTCGCGAGGATGTCCCGACCTGAACGCGGCTGGCGGAGCGGTGTTTCCGCGCGGCTCCGCAGGCGCGCTTGTCCAAGCCCTCATGGTCTGCTCGATTGGTCGCGACGCGCCGCTTGAGGGGAGGGCCGAGTCGCTTGAACATCGTGCTTGTGCTCGGCGTGCTCATCACCGTGGTGAGCGCTCTGCCCGTCATGCTGCAGCTGCGCCAGCATCCGCGCGGGCTATACGTCCTGTTCTTCGCGGAGATGTGGGAGCGGTTCTCCTACTACGGCATGCGGGCGCTCCTGATCTACTATCTCACCCAGCACTTCCTGTTCGACGACAAGACGGCGGCGGGCGACTACGGCGCCTACGCCACGCTGGTCTACCTCATGCCGCTGGTGGGCGGCGTTCTGGCGGACCGGTTCTTAGGGACCCGCAAGGCGGTGGTGTTCGGCGGCGTGCTGCTGGCTCTCGGACATCTCACCCTCGCCGTCGAGGGACCGCCGGCGCAACAGGTGCTTACCTATCAGGGTCATGCCTACGCCTTCCAGGTCACCGGGCGGGCCAGCGCGCGCCACGTGCGACTGAAGGTCGGCGACGGCGCCTATGACTTCACCGCCGATCCTGCGGGCGGGCTGGCGATCCGCGGCCTCCCGGCGAACGCGCCCCTGCCGGCCACCTTGCCCAAGGCCGCCTACAGCCTGTCGGTCCAGGCGCGCGACCCGCTGTTCGTGAACATCTTCTATGGCGCGCTGTCGCTGATCATCATCGGCGTCGGCTATCTTAAGCCCAACCTGTCGGCCATCGTCGGCCAGCTCTACCCGGTCGACGACCCCCGGCGCGACAGCGGCTTCACCCTCTACTACTACGGCATCAACCTGGGCGCCTTCTGGTCGGCGATCATCTGCGGGGCGCTGGGGCAGACGG
>CAXTUT010000145.1:0-5891 GCA_964247465.1 uncultured Caulobacteraceae bacterium
GCGCGGGCGCGCGCATGGACCAGACGACCCGATTGATCCCGGGGCGGGTGGAGGCGGGCAGGGTGTCGATCACCTTGCCGGACGGGTCCAGCACCTGCAGCTCCAGCTTGCCGATCAGTCGGCGGTGCGGCTCGAAATAGCTGATGAAGGCGCCGTCGGGCGGATCGTCGCCGATGAACTGCGCGTCGCCCGTGGACCACCCGCCATTCGCCTCGATGCGCTGCTGCGCCGGCCGCGAGGGCAGAAAGGCCAGGTCCTGGCCCATAAGCCCGGGGGTGAGCGCCCGCAGGGGCGCCAGGTCGTCGATGATCCAGATGCCGCGCCCGTGGGTCGCGATGGCCAGGTCGCCGTCGCGGGTCTGGAAGGCCAGGTCGCGCACGGGCACGTTCGGGAACTCGTCTCCCTTGAACTGAGCCCAACGCCGTCCGCCGTCCGGCGATATCCACAGCCCGAACTCGGTGCCGAGATACAGCAGGTCGGGCTTCTGCGGGTCTTCCTTGATCACATGGGCGAAGCCGCGCACCCCCTCGTTCGGCTGCACGATGGGAGTCCACGTCTTGCCGTAATCAGTCGTGCGGTAAACGTAAGTCGCCATGTCGCCGAAGGTGTGCCGGTCGAAGGCGGCGTAGGCCGTGCCCGGCGCATAGCGGCTGGCCTCGATCCAGGACACCCAGGATTGGGGCGGCAGGCCGACGTTGGCGGTCAGGTTGGTCCAGCTCTTGCCGCCGTCGCGCGTGAGCTGCAAATTCCCGTCGTCCGTGCCGACCCAGATCAGCCCCGCCTGGCGCGGCGATTCGCTGATGGCGTAGAGGGTCGTGTGGGTCTCGGCGGCGGAGTTGTCCACGGTGACGCCGCCGGACTCCTCCTGCTTCTGCTGGTCCTTGTCGTTGGTGGTCAGGTCCGGCGAGATCTTGTCCCAGGACTGGCCGTGGTCGCGGGAGCGGAACAGATATTGGGCGCCGATGTAGATCGTGCCCGTCTCGTGGGGGCTGAGCACGACCGGCGTGTTCCAGTTGAAGCGCAGCTTCTCGTCGCTGTCCGAGCGGGGCTGGATGTCGCGCGCCTCCAGCGTCTTGCGGTTGACCCGCAGGATAGAGCCCCCCTGACTCTCCACATAGGCGAAGCCCTCCGGGTCCGCCGGGTCGGCCCAGGCCCAGAAGCCGTCGCCGCCCCCCAGGTTCTCCCAGCGGCTGTTGGCGACCCCACCGGGATAGGCGCTGTCGCCGACCCAGGCGCTGTTGTCCTGCAACCCGCCATAGACCTGGTAGGGGTCCTTGTCGTCGACGCTGACGTGGTAGAACTGCGAGATCGGCAGGTTGTCGGACTTGGTCCAGCGCGCCCCGCCATCGTAGCTGATCCACAGGCCGCCGTCGTTGCCGGTGACCATATGGGACGTGTTCACCGGATCGACCCAGACGGCGTGGTGGTCGGCGTGGGTGGAGCCGCCGATCTCGGAAAAGCTCTGGCCGCCGTCCTCGCTGACGATCAGGCCGAAGTCGGTCTTGAACAGGCGGTCGGGGTTCTTGGGATCCACCACCAGGTTGGCGAAGTAGAACGGGCGCCAGACCATGTTCTGGCTGCGGTCGCGCTCGCTCCACGTGCGCCCGCCGTCCTCGGAGCGGAACAGGGCGCTGCGGTCGCTCTCCACGAAGGCGTAGACGATGTTGGGATTGGAGGGCGCGATGCTCACCGCCTCCCGCCCCCAGGGCCCCTTCGGCAGGCCGGGCGCGGTGGAGGCGTTCAGCGGCGACCACGTCGCGCCTCCGTCCTGAGTGACGAACATCGCGCTGCCCGACGGCGCGTCGGGGCTCTCCCCGCCGGAGCGGAAGGTCCACCCCTTGCGCCGGAAGTCCCAGAGCGTAGCGAACAGCTTCTCTGGGTTGGTCGGATCCATGGCCAGCGAGGAGCAGCCGGTGGACAGGTTCGATCCCTTCAGGACCAGCGTCCAGGTCTTGCCGCCGTCGGTGGTCCGGTAGAGGCCGCGATCGGCGCTGTCGCTCCACAGCCGGCCGGGTACGCAGGCGTAGACGGTGTCGCTGTCGGCGGGATCGACCAGGATCTTGGAGATGTGCTCGGAGTTGGGCAGACCCATGTTGGCCCAGGTCTCGCCGCCGTCGGTGGTCTTATAGACGCCGTCGCCGACCGAGACGGAGTTTCGCATCCAGCTCTCGCCGGTTCCGACCCAGATGGTGTCCTTGTGCTTGGGGTCGAGCGCGATGGCGCCGATGGACTGCACCGGCTCGCGGTCGAAGATCGGGCGGAAGGTCGTGCCGCCGTCGTTGGAGCGCCACACACCGCCGCTGGCCGCGCCGACCAGCAGCAGGGTCTTGCCGTCGGGATCGGTGCGCCCGGCGATGGCGGCGATGCGCCCGCTCATCTCCGCCGACCCGATGTTGCGGGCGCTCAGGCCGAATAGCGTGCTGCGGTCGAAGCGGACCTCGCCTGCAGTCTGGGCATGCGCGCCCAGGGACGCCCCGCAGAGCGCCACGATCGCCGCGCCGGTGAACAGGAGGGAAGGCTTGCGCATGATGCTGGCGTTTCTCACGACTGCGGCGGCGCGCCGCTGGGCTTGACGATCGACTTGCCCGGCGGCGGCACGCCGGGTCGGGTCGTCTTCGGCTCGACGGGAACGTCTTCGGGTTGGGTCGGGGTCACCGACTGTTGCACGCCGCCCGCGGGGCTGCGCGGCTCCTGGAACAGTGTCGGGCTGAGCGGGAGGTTGGCGCGGATCGCCTTGTAGGTGATCCGCTGCAGCTCGCTGGAACCCTTCGGGCCCGAATCGACCTCGAAGGGAAAGTAGACGCCGTCGACTTTTTCATAGTCGCCGTAGTCGGTCTCGGTCAGGCTTTCGGCGCCGCGGATCAGCTGGCGGGTGACCACGCGCACGGTAAGATAGCTGTCGGGATCGATGTAATAGGTTTCCTGGTCGCCGTTCTTTAGATCGACCCGCAAGGCATAGGTCGGCCCGCCGTCCACATCGACCTCGCCAAGGTTGTCGATCGTGGAGCCCTTGGCCTTCCAGTTCACCAAGCCGTCCTCGAAGTCGGCTTCCTCTTGCAAGCCCTTATCGTCGTCTGACGACAGCGCCTCGGCGTCCTTGCGGCCCTGGAAGGGCTGTATCTGCCAGCCGTTGCGGCCGTCGTAGGCCTGGATGGGAGTGAGTCCCTGCAGCGTGGTCTCGATCCGCACCGAGCCCGGGCGCGCGATCACCTCGCGATAGACCAGATCGGCGCTGAAGCCCGGCGGCCGCATGGTCCCGCTCATCTCCAAGGTGTGGATCGCCGCCAGCGCCGCGTCGCCGCCGCGGGCCTGGACGTGGCGGGCGATCAGACCGTCCGTGGTCGGCGCGCCCGTCTCGGCCCATGCCGCCGCAGGGGTCAGGGTCGTGGCCGCGATCAGGACCCACCGTAGCGTCGATGCCATAGAGGGGTCCTTGCCCTGTTAACGCCGACGAGGCCGCGGCGCCCCATCCATACGTTCAAGATTTCCCGCCTTGCAAGCCGGTAGCCCGGGAAACCCGCAGCTCGCCCCCGACACTTAGATGTGGGCCGACAGCCGCACGAAGGCGGTGCGTCCCGGGCCTGGCAGCGCGCCGCCGCCGGTCCCGTCGCCATAGAGGAAGTTGCCGCGGTCCAGGATGTTCTGGATCCCCACGCCGAAGGTGAAGCCGGCGTAGGGGATGTTCAGGCCGACGTCGAACAGCGGCTCGCCCGCGATCAGCCGGGTTTCGGCCGCGTCGGCGAACTCGTGGTTGCGGTAGCGCGCAGCCAGGGTGAACTGCAGCGTCTCGATAGGCCCCTCCAGATGCGCGTCATAGGTGGTGAAGGCGTTGGCCAGCAGCGACGGCACGCTGGGGACCTCGTGGCCGACGTTCGCGGGCGTCTGGGGAAATCGGGTGATCTGCGGGTTCTGCACCGAAAGGTTTGCGATGATGTTCCAGTCGCGGATCGGGCGAAGGTTCAGGTCGGTCTCCCAGCCCTTCACGCGATAGGAGAAGACCTGGGCCACGTCGATGTCGCCGACGCCGCCCGGCGCCAGCTCGGTCAGCAGGGTAAAGACGTTGTGGCGTGTGGCGTCGTAGATCGAAGAAGACACCGCCAGCCAGGCTCCGCGGCTGAAACGCACGCCGAACTCTCCCTGGGTCCCGCGCTCGGGGACCTGGCCGACGCTCTCCGGCTCCTCGGTGTTGAAGATCGGATAGTCGGCGCTGGAGTAGCCCCCGAACACCGACAGCTCAGGCCGCAGGACATACACCGCACCCACGTCGTAGGAGACGAGCGAGTCGTTGCGCGTCACCGGATGGCCCGGGACGAGGGAGCAGGCGGCGGCCTGCGGCGGCGTGCAGGGCTGCTCCTGGCCGGGGTTCGCCGGCAGGAGCGCCAGCGCCGCATCCTCGGTGCGGAAATAGTCCTCGCGGGCGGACAGGCGGACCTTCAGGGCTCGGGTCACGTCGATCTGGTCTATGGCGTACAAGCCGTAGAAGTCCGCGGTCAGGTCGGCGTCGTCGCAGCTGTGGGTCGCGTCGCACTTGAACGTCAGGCCCGACTGGGCGCCGTCGTTGACCCCCGGCGCCAGCACGTTGGCGATGTTGGGCAGGTCGGCCGTGGTGCGCGAGGTGTCGCCGTCGATCCGTCGCGCCTCGAACCCTGTCAGCAGCACATGCTTCAGCGATCCGGTGTCGAAGCGCCAGACCGGCTCGGCCTGCAGGTTGAGGTCGTTGAAGTCGTCGCGCTGCTCGCGCAACTGACGCCCGGTCAGTGCGTCCAGGCCGCCGACCAGCTTGACCGAACCGCCGGCGTCGCGCGCCAGATCGACCTCGCGATGAGTGTAGGCGCTGCGCAGGTTGACGGTGAGATGGTCGTTGACGCGCCAGGCGTCGCTGAGGAACACCCGCTCGATGTCCTGATCCGCAAAGGCGTAGGGCGTGTAGTAGGTGTCCTCCGGCGAGACTTGGAAGGGCTTGCCCGTTCCCGCGCGCGTGGCCGGCGAGAACGGGATGCCGGTGGCGTCCGGCGTGGCTTCCAGATGCTGGTACTCGGCGCGGAACTCCACGTCGTGGTGGGACGGACGATAGCTCAGGGCGCCCAGGACCTGACCATTCTCGCTGGCCTGGCCGCGGAAGCCGTTCGAGGTCTGATATTCGCCGTCGATGCGGTAGTCGACGCTCGCGAGCCCGGTGGCGCCAGTGGCGTAGACGTCGGTCGTGGAGGTATCGAAGGAGCCGTACTGTTCGGTGAGCCCCGCGCTGAACGAATCCTGCGGCCGGAAGTGGACGATGTTGATCGTGCCGCCTTCCTCCGCATCGCCGTAGAGGGCCGAGCCGGGCCCTTTCAGCACCTCCACGCGCTGTACGCCGACCAGCGAATGAACGATCCCCGTCAGATCCGACGTGCCGTCCGGCAGGTCATCGTTCAGATAGGTGGCGTTCAGCCCGCGAATGATCACGCGGTCGAAGAAGCCGAATGCGAATTGGCCGCCCTGCCCGACGCCGCTGACGTCGCGCAGGATGTCTGTGAGACGCACGGCGCCCTGCTGCTCGATCAGCGCCCGGGGAACGACCTCTATGCTGCGGGGGACGTCTCGCAGCGCTGCGCCCGTCTTGTCGACGGAGACCTGCTGATCGGTCGGCAAGGTGCGCGCGGTCACGACCACAGCCCCGACCGTACCCGCGTCTTGAGCGGCCGCCGGCGCCGCGGCGACAAGGGCCAGGACAGAGGCGGTCACCGCCATGCTCAGTCTGCGCCGCAAGCCCTGCTCCTCCAAGCTAAGCAGCTGGCTTAGCCAAGCCGTGTGGCGTCGTCATCCCTTATATCGACGAACGCCCGGCTGCATCTTCGCTGCACCGCCCGCGCCATGCGCGATGCGCGAACTCCGGATATGGACCAGGCGCT
>CAXTUT010000146.1:0-5886 GCA_964247465.1 uncultured Caulobacteraceae bacterium
GCGGGGCACGGGGGCGGCGGGCGCAGCGGCGGTCGGCGCGGCGCTGGCATGAGCGGCGCGCCACGGCCGCCGCGCCTCCGCTTTCACTCTTTCACGATGTCAAAGACCGTGCCGGCGTCGACCGACCCCGCAGTCCTGCGCCGATCGCCCTGTCGGCGCCAGACGACAGGGCGCCACTTCGTCCCCCCGCGCCGCATCGGGGAAAAAGTCATCGCAGATGGGCGCCAAGCCGGTTCCTGCGTCTCGGGCGCCGCCAGGATCGATAGCAGAGCGCGCCCTCGGGCGAGGATCGCTGCGTCGACGGAAAGGTAACCATCCCCTGATCTAAGGCTGGTCTTTGGAATCTCGCCTGAGGGCGGGGGGTGACGATGAACGGCCTGAAACGGGATCGATGCGGCCGAGGTCGCGCGGCGATTAGGCGAATCGGCCTGGCGGCCGTCGCTTTCGGCGTCGCCGCCGTCTTGGCGGGGCCGTCGCAGAGCGCGACGTCGACCGGATGGGACGGACTGGCGACCGAGCTGCTCCAGCCGGTCGCTCAGGATGGCCAGCTGCCGAACTCCTCCATCCCCACGGTCCTGGCGAGCGACACGCGCGGCTTCCTCTGGGTGGGCACCCAGAACGGCCTGGCGCGGTGGGACGGCCAGCAGTTCCACGTCTTCACCATAGATGCGGGCGAGGGCGCGCTGCCCGACGGCCAGATCGAGACGCTGCACACCGACCGCCAGGGCCAGCTTTGGGTCGGGACCCTGTCGGGAGGCTTCGCGCGCTACGACCCTCATTCGGATCGCTTCATCGCTTATTCGACCAGCGCGGGCCTCAGCCACGTGGGGGTCCACGCCCTGGCGGATGCGCCTGGAGGCGGCCTCTGGATCGGCACGGAAGCGGGTTTGGACCGATTTGGCGCATCGCACGATCGCATCCACCACGTCGCCGTGTCGGCGTCCGGACAGCCGGACGTGCGGGACGCGCTCGCCAGCGGCGTGACGGCGCTGCAGACGAGCGGCGAGGGCGTGCTGTGGATCGGCACGCACCACGGGCTGCTCCGCCGCGATCCCCGTTCGGGCGCGATCTCCACGGTCCCGCTCGCCCGCGTTGCGCCACCCGGCGTCAACGCCTTGATGATCGCTTCGGACGGTCGGCTGTGGGTCGGCACCGAGGGATCCGGCGCCTATGTCGTCGATCCGGCGACGCACCGTTCCGCGCCTGTGACTGCAACCCTGAAGTACGGGCTGACCGGCTCCGGCATGCGGGTGCGCGCCCTGCTCGAAGTCTCGCCGGGCGCGATATGGCTCGGCACCTATGACGACGGCGTGCTGGAGGTGGATGCTGGCAGCCTCGCATCCCATCGCCTACGCCTGGGCAACGGCAGCCTGCTCTACGGTGACCAGAACGTCCGCGCTCTGCACCGCGGTCCGGGCGGTCTGGTGTTCATCGCGTCCAACAGCGCGATCACGCGCTACGATCCGCGCCACAAGGCCTTCGCGACACTGCTGGGCGGCCAGGCGCCGACGGCCACCTTGAG
Source organism: uncultured Caulobacteraceae bacterium (assembly GCA_964247465.1). Classification (GTDB taxonomy): domain Bacteria; phylum Pseudomonadota; class Alphaproteobacteria; order Caulobacterales; family Caulobacteraceae; genus CAHJWH01. The sequence goes on from CAXTUT010000146.1 coordinate 1,523, forward strand.
CGACCGCACGCCCGTGTCGATCTTCCAGGCGAGGAGCGGACGCATATGGGTAGGCTACACCAGCCGCGGCGTCGATCTGATCGATCCCGGTAAGGGCGGCATCGTCCATGCAGGGCTGAGCGCCAACGGCTTTCCCCGCGCGCCCATCCGCAAGTTCGCCGCCGCCGATGGCGAAGACGTCTTCCTCGGCACCGACAGCGGGCTGTTCCGCAGCGACGCGGACGCGGGCCACGCGCAGCTGATCGCCCAGCCGGGTCGCGCCAGCGACGCGCGGGTGCAGGATCTGCTGCGCGACGGCGAGCGCCTGTGGCTCGCCGGCCGCGACGGCGTGTGGGGCTACCGGGTCGGTCCCGGCGGCGCCTTGTCGCCCTTCAGAGCGGTGGAGACCGACCGGCTCAGCGATCGCCGCGTCGACGTGCTGACGCTCGATCCGAGCGGCGACCTCTGGATCGGGACGGACAACGGCCTGAACCGGTACGACCCGCGCACCGGCCGCGTGCAGGCTCTGCTGCCAGGCCCCGGCGACGAGGCGACGCCGCGAGGCTTCATCTCCAACGTGACGATCGACAGCGCGGGACGCCTGTGGGTGGCCACCTTCGGGCATGGCGTGTCGGTGGCCGAGCCCGTCCGACCCGGACGTCCACTTCGATTCCGCCGGATCAGCGTCAAGGAAGGCCTGCCCAACAGCAACGCCAACAGGATACTGGAAGACCGCTACGGCGCCATCTGGGTCAGCACCGACAGCGGCTTGGCGCGCATCGATCCCCACACGCTGAAGGTCCGCACATTCCAGGTGGCGGACGGCGTGCCGATCGGAAGTTTCTTCTACAACGCGGGCGTGCCTACGCGGAGCGGCGATCTGGTGTTCGCAGGACGCGGCGGCCTGGAGGTCGTGCGCCCCGAACGGCTGCAGCCGATCAGGACGCGCGCGCCGCTCGTGGTCACCGAGGTGCGCGTGCATGGCCGGCCGCTCGCCGGCGATCCCTTCCTGGACACAGGCGCCCGCGGCGCGCTGCAGATCCATCCCGGCGACGTCGGCTTCGAGGTCGGCTTCGCAGCGCTGGATTACGGCGCGCCGGAACGGGTGCGCTACGCCTACCGGCTGCTGGGCGCGAGCCGGGCGTGGACCGACATCGACGCTTCGCGCAGGCTGGCCGCGTTCAGCAACCTGGCGCCAGGCCGCTACCAACTTGAAATCCGGGCCAGCGATCCTGCCCAGACGTGGCCAACCCAGGCGCTGCGCCTGCCTGTCACCGTCCTGCCCGCGTGGAACCAGACGCTGTGGTTCCACGTGCTGGAGGTGCTGGCGTCCGTCGCGCTGGTGGTGTTGCTGGTGCGCTGGCGCACCGCGCACCTGCAGCACCGACGCAGCGAACTGGAATCGCTGGTGGCGGAACGGACGCATGTGCTGGAAGCCCAGGCCGCGGAACTCGCCGAGGCCCGCTTGCGGGCGGAGGCCATGGCCCAGTCCAAGTCCGACTTCCTGGCCAACATGAGCCATGAAATCCGCACGCCGTTGAACGGAGTGGTGGCGGTGGCCGATCTGCTCACCCGCTCCGAGCTTCCGGAAAAGCAGCGCGCGATGGCGGAGATCATCCGCTCCTCCGGCGATACGCTGCAGCGGCTGCTCGCCGACATCTTGGACATGGCCCGCATCGAGAGCGGCAAGATCACCATCGAGTGCGCAGCCTTCGACGTGGACGCCATGGTGCGCTCCGTCGCCGGGCTGTCGCAGCTGAAGTGCGATGAGAAAGGCGTGCAGCTCGCCGTCGACGTCAGCCCGCAGATCGATCGCCTGGTGATCGGCGACATGGTCAGGGTGCGTCAGGTGGTGACCAACCTGCTATCGAACGCGGTCAAGTTCACCGAGCGGGGCGAGGTGCGGCTGAGCGTGGAGCGAACCTCGCCCGAGCGCATGCGCTTCACCGTCACCGACACGGGCGTGGGCTTCGCCATGGCCGACAAGGCCAAGGTGCTCGGCCGCTTCGAGCAGGCCGACAGCTCCATCACGCGCCGGTTCGGCGGCACGGGCTTGGGGCTCTCGATCTGCTGCGACCTCGCCGCGCTGATGGGCGGCGTGCTGGACTGCGAGGGCGAACCCGGCGTCGGCGCGCGCTTCTGGATGGAGCTGCCGCTCGAGGCGTCCACCGTGGAAGCCTTGGATGACGCGGCCCCTAGCGCGCCCGCCGCCGGCGAGATGGACGACCGTCCTCTGCGCATCCTGCTCGCCGACGACCACCCGACCAACCGCAAGGTGGTGGAGCTGATGCTGCACGGCGGCCTGGCGGAGCTGACCATGGTGGAGGACGGTCAGCAGGCGGTGGACGCCTTCCGCACCGGCAGCTTCGATATCGTGCTCATGGACATGCAGATGCCCGTGATGGACGGCCTGTCCGCCATCGGCGAGATCAGACGCCTGGAACGCTGCGGCGATCTTCGCCGCACGCCGGTGGTCATGCTGACCGCGAACGCCTTGCCCACCCACGTGGCCGAGGCTCGCGCGGCCGGAGCCGACCTGCACCTGGCCAAGCCGTTCACGGCCCAGGCCCTGTTCGACGCCATCAACGTGGCCCTGTCGACCGACGACGCCAAGGAGGCGGCGGCCTGACGCAACGCCCCGGCCTGAGGTGAGAAGCGGACGCAGCACGCCGCCCTTGTTTATATACTGTCTGGTATCTAAATGCGATGCAGCCTGGACGGGATCGTCGTCGAAGGCGGTTCACCGGCCTCGGATCGAAGCACGCTATGACCAGATTTTCACAGGCCGCCAGACGGATCGCGCGTCCGCTTCTGGTGACGCTCAGCGCCGTGGTCGGATTTGGTCTCGCCGCCCTGGCGTTCCTCAGTTCGCTGCAGAACAGCTTGGCGTCCGGTTGATCCAGGCGCGAGGTCCGATGGGATGTCAGCGGCTTCGCCTCTCACGCCGTTCGCGCTGGACAACGGAGAGCCGGCGCCCTTGATTGGCATGGGCGGGATGGGGAAAGCCGGTGTTTCGATCGTTAGGGCTCGCGGCGGCCGTCGCGGGGATAGCGCTGACGGGCGCCTGCACGACCACGGCGCCCACGTCGCCTCGCGCCACGAGCGCCGCCGATACGCCCAAGACCGCGCAGAAGCCGCTGCTAGCCGGGCTTGACCCCGCTTCGGACCTCAATCCCTTTCCCTCAACCTATCAGCCTGGCGCGTCGCGCCCCACCGCGATCGTCGGGGCCACCGTCCTGACCGCCGCCGGCCAGCAGATCGACAACGGCGTGGTGGTGATGTCGGGCGGACGGATCGCCGCGGTCGGACCGGCGGGCACGCCGGTCCCGGCGGGCGTGACGCTGATCGACGGTCGCGGCAAGTGGGTGACGCCCGGCATCATCGACATCCACAGCCACATGGGCGACTACCCGGTTCCCGCCGTTCCCTCGCGCTCGGACGGCAACGAGCTGACCGATCCAAATACGGCCCAGGTCTGGGCGGAGCATTCGGTCTGGCCGCAGGACCCCGCCTTCGACCGCTCCCGGGCCGGCGGCGTCACCACGCTGGAAATCCTGCCGGGCTCGGGCAACCTGTTCGGCGGCCGCTCCGCTGTGCTGAAGAACGTGAACGCGGTGACCGTCGCGGCGATGAAGTTCCCCGGCGCGCCGTACGACCTGAAAATGGCCTGCGGCGAGAACCCCAAACGCGTTTACGGCTCCAAGGGCCGTGCGCCCTCCACCGCCATGGGCAACGTCGCGGGCTACCGCGCCGCCTGGGGCGCCGCGCAGGAGTACCGGCGCAAATGGGACGAGTATCACGACAAGGTCGCTCGCGGCCTGTCCGCCGACCCGCCAACCCGAAACCTGCAGCTCGACACTCTGGTGGGCGTGCTCAAGGGCGACATCCGCATCCAGAACCACTGCTACCGGGCCGACGAGATGGCGACCATGATCGACATCTCCCACGAGTTCGGCTTCCACATCGCGGCCTTCCACCATGCGGTGGAGAGCTACAAGATCGCAGCTCTGCTGAAGCGCGAGGGCATCTGCTCGGTGATGTGGGCCGACTGGGGCGGGTTCAAGATGGAGTCGTTCGACTCCACCCAGGCCAACGCCGCCCTGGTGCAGCGCGCCGGCGCCTGCGCCATCATCCACTCCGACGACGACTACATCGACCAGCACCTCAACCAGGAGGCCGCCATCGCCATGGCCGCGGGCGCGAGGGCGGGCATCCCCGTGTCCCGATCTCAGGCCATCGCCTGGATCACCGCCAACCCGGCTCGCGCGCTTGGCATCGACAAGGAGACCGGCTCGCTCGAGCCCGGCAAGGCCGCTGACCTGGTGGTGTGGAGCGCCGACCCGTTCAGCGTCTACGCCTTGGCCCAGCACGTCTACATCGACGGG
>CAXTUT010000147.1:0-5885 GCA_964247465.1 uncultured Caulobacteraceae bacterium
CTTCTAATCTAGTATTTACAAATGAGATATTCATGTGTTTCCGATGCGTATAAGAGACTTGGGTGGGTCGGGAAGTGGGGTGGCTAGCATGCCAAAGTACCGTTTCCATGTACGCGACGGCATGAAGATACTCGACACGGACGGGATCGATCTTCCTGATCTATTTTCCGCCAGGCTCTATGCGATTCAGCTGACCTCAGATCTGCTTAAGCAATATAAGCACGAAGTTTGGATAGATGAGGACTGGAAGATCGTCGTCACCGACGAGCGCAACATCGCTCTTTTCGTCCTGCACATTTCGGCGCTGTTTCTATCGCAGTCCCAGCGGCAGAAGGTGTCCTGAGCGGAGCCGAACTTCAGGCGCCTGCCTCTTGCGCGCCGTGCGAAGCCTGAAACCCCTGGACAGGCCGGCGCACGCAGCCGAATGAGGACCTGACCCGAAACGCACCCGGGTCTCTTCCGGTGCAGTCTGGGGCAAGGTCATGGCGAGCTGGATCTGGGCGGCGCTTGCGGCTGCGGCGGTGGCGATGGGCCCGCCGCCGGCCAAGGACGCGGCTGCGGTCTCCGCCGCCACCGCGCAGGCTTCCACGCCGCCGCCCAAGGACACGGACCAGGCCGGCGACGACATCGCCGGCGGCTACGCGGCGCCGACCGCGGCGCAGGACTACGTCAAGCGCGTTGAGATGATCCCCATGCGCGACGGCGTTCGGCTCTACACCGTCATCGTCACGCCCAAGGGCGCCCACGACGCGCCGATCATCCTGACGCGCACGCCCTACAACGCCAAGAAGCGGGCCCAGCGCAGCGACAGCCCATCGATGCTGGCGACGCTGCCGCTGGCGGACGAGGACTTCGTGCGCGCCGGCTACATCCGCGTCTACCAGGACGTCCGCGGCAAGTACGGCTCGGAAGGCGGCTACGTAATGACCCGGCCGCCGGTCGGGCCTCTGAACCGCTCGGGCGTGGACCACACCACCGACGCCTGGGACACCATCGACTGGCTGGTGAAACATACGCCGGAGTCGAACGGGCGGGTCGGCATGATCGGCTCGTCCTACGAGGGGTTCACGGTCGCCATGGCGCTGCTGCACCCCCATCCGGCGCTGAAGGCCGCCGTGCCCGAAAGCCCTATGATCGACGGCTGGATGGGCGACGACTGGTTCCACTACGGCGCCTTCCGCCAGCCCAACTTCGACTATGTGAAGATGCAGACCGCCCAGACCGGCGAAGGCGAGGGCGTGCAGCGCGCGGGGCTGGACGACTACGAGACCTTCCTGCGCGCAGGCTCGGCCGGCGACTACGCCCGTGCGCACGATCTGCAGGCCCTGCCCTGGAACGCGCGGATGATGGCCCATCCGGCCTACGACGCCTTCTGGCGGGACCAGGCGCTCGACACGCTGCTGGCCGCCCACCCCTCCGACGTGCCGACGCTCTGGGAGCAGGGGCTGTGGGACCAGGAAGACATGTGGGGCGCCAACCACAGCTTCGCGGCGTTGAAGGCCGCAGGCCACGAGTCCAACAACTGGCTGGTCATGGGACCCTGGTTCCACAGTCAGGTGAACCGCGACGGATCTGAGCTCGGGCCCTTCAAGTGGACAGGCGACACCGCCGAACAGTTCCGCCACGACATGGTGCTGCCCTTCTTCGACGAGCACCTGAAGGGCGTGGGCCATGCCGATCTCGCCCGGGTCACCGTTTACGATCCCGCCCTGAACCGCTGGGAGCGCTACGCCGACTGGCCGGGAGCCTGCGAAAGCGGCTGCCCCGTCGCCTTGAAGCCGCTCTATCTTCAGGCCAACGCAGCGCTGGGGTTCGACAAGCCGACGGCCGGGCAGGGCGGCGACGCCTACGTCTCCGATCCGGCCAAGCCCGTGCCCTACCTGCCTCGCCCGGTGCGCTTCTCCGACACGGAGGCCTGGCGCACCTGGCTGGTGCGCGACCAGCGCTTCGTCGACGGGCGGCCGGACGTGCTGGTCTATGAGACCCCGCCGCTCACCGCGCCGATGCGGCTGCAGGGCGCGCCGGTCGCGGACCTGATCGCCACCACCACCGGCACGGACGGCGACTTCGTGGTGCGCCTGATCGACGTCTACCCGGACGAGGTCCCGAGCCAGCCTGAACTCGGCGGCTATGAACTGCCGCTCGCCACCGACATCTTCCGCGGCCGCTATCGGGCTAGTTTCGAGCGCCCGAGCCCGATCCCGGCCGGCGTGCGCCAGCGCTACCGCTTCACCCTGCCCAACGTGAACCAGGTCGTGCTGCCCGGCCACCGGCTCATGGTGATGATCCAGTCCTCAGCCTTCCCGCTCTACGACCGGAACCCCCAGACCTACGTGCCCAACATCTTCGACGCCAAGCCGGGCGACTACCGCAAGGCGACCGTGACGGTGATGCACGATGCGGACGGCGCCAGTGCGGTGTGGCTGCCGTTGGTGGGGGCAGGCTGACCGACAGCCTGGACGCGGCGCCCCACCATGCTCCGCCTCCAAGGGCGGATCAGCCGACTAGCGGTCGGCTTGGAAGGGAGCGCTGGCGAGCAGGCGGATGGTCTCCAGGCAGGCCAGGACGGCTTCGCGGCCCTTGTTCTCCGCGTCCGGGCCGCTGCGCGCTTCGGCCTGCTCGTCGTCATAGGTGGTCAGGATGCCGAAGCTCAGCGGCCGCATGGTCTCCAGCGCACCGCTCATCAGGCCAAGGCTCGCCGCCGCGCTGATGTATTCGAAGTGTGCGGTGTCGCCCTTGATGACGCAGCCCAGGCAGACCACCCCGTCGTAGCGGCCGGTGCGGCCGAGCGCCTTGGCCAGTAGCGGCAGCTCGAAGGCGCCGGGCGCGTCGAACACGTCCTCGTCGCGTGCAGGCGCGCCGGCGTGCGCAAGCTCCGCCTTCGCGCCGGCGAGCAGGCCCCGGGTGATCTCGGGGTTGAAGCGGCTGACCAGTATGGCCACGCGCGGCGGAGACCCGGCCGTCATCGCACGGGCTCCGGCTCGGGGGCCACATTGGGCAGGTCGTGGCCGAGCCGCCCGCGCTTGGCGGCGAGATAGGCGTGATTGTGCGGGTTGGGCGCGATGCGCAGGGGCACGCGCTCAACCACCTCCACGCCCAGCCGCCGCAGCGCCTCCAGCTTGGTCGGGTTGTTGGTCAGCAGCCGCACGCGCGTCAGTCCCAGGGCCGCAAGGATGGGCGCGGCGACCGCATAGTCGCGCCCGTCCACGGGCAGGCCGAGCGCCAGGTTGGCCTCCACCGTATCCAGGCCCGTGTCCTGCAGCGCATAGGCGCGGATCTTCTCGAACAGGCCGACGCCTCGCCCCTCCTGCCCGCGCAGGTAAATCACGGCGCCGCCGTCCGGCGCCTTGGCGATGAGCTGGAGCGACAGCCGGAGTTGCTCGCCGCAGTCACAGCGCATCGACCCGAGCGCATCGCCGGTAAGGCACTCGGAATGCAGCCGCACAAGCGGCGCCGCCCCGAACGGACGCTTGAGCAGGGCGAGGTGCTCGGCCCCGTCGATGCGGCTGCGGAAGGCCTGCGCCTCCAGCCCGCCAGCCGCGAAGGCGCTGGGCAGCTTCGCCACCGGCGAAGGATCCACCCACGGCTCGGTGGCCAGGCGATGCTCGATGATCGAGCGCACGGTGAGCACCGGCAGGTCGTGGCGGGCGGCGAAGGCGTCGAGCTCGGGCCGGCGCGCCATGGTCCCGTCCGGATTCATCACCTCGCAGATCACCGCCGCCGGCTCCAGCCCCGCCAGCCGCATCAGGTCCACCGAGCCCTCCGTGTGGCCCGCGCGGCCGAGCACGCCCAGGTCCACCGCCCGAAGCGGGAAGACATGGCCGGGCGAGACGATGTCGGCGGCGACGGCGTCAGGGGCGACGGCGGCGGCGATGGTGCGCGCGCGGTCGGCGGCGGAGATGCCGGTGGTCACCCCCGTACGCGCCTCGATGGAGACGGTGAAGGCGGTGCGCCGCTCCGTACGGTTCACCGCGACCATGGGCGCCAAGCCAAGACGGTCCACCCGCTCGCCGGTCAGCGCCAGGCACACCAGTCCCCTCGCCTGCCCGGCCATGAAGTTGACCGCCGCCGCGTCGGCGAACTGCGCGGCGACGACCACGTCGCCCTCGTTCTCACGGTCCTCGTCGTCGACCAGCAGCGCCATGCCGCCGGCGCGCAGGTGGGTCAGGACGTCCGATAGGGCTGGCATAGCCGCTCCACATATTTGGCGACCACGTCCGCCTCCACGTTCACGCGCGATCCGGGACGCAGGGCCTGAAAGCCGGTCGCGGTCCAGGTGTGGGGTATGATGGTCAGGCGCACGCGAAAGCGTCCGTCCGCCCCCGGCGACTCCACCGCGTTCAGGGTCAGGCTGACGCCGGAGACGGCGAGCGAGCCCTTCTCCACGCAATAGCGGTGAAGGCTGCCAGGGAGCGCCAGCGTCACCTCCGTGCTGCCCGAGCGGGGCTCGATGCGCTCCACCTCGCCTACGCCGTCCACGTGGCCCTGCACCAGGTGGCCGGACAGGCGGGTGGACAGCTGGGCGGATCGCTCCAGGTTCACCGCCGAGCCCTCGCGCCAGTCGCCGAGCGCGGTGCGGGCCAGGGTCTCGTGGCTGACGAAGACGCGGGCGACCTGGCCTTCGCCGCCGTCCGCCACGGTCAGGCAGACGCCGTCCATGGCCACGCTCTCGCCGAGCGCGAGGTCGTCGTAGCCGGTGTGCATGTCGATCTCGGCGGCCTCAGCCTGCCGGGCGATCCGCACCACGCGGCCCAGGCGATCCACTATGCCGGTGAACATGCGCGCACCTCGACCTTGCATCCGGAGCGCTCTGGAAGCCCTGGCGGCTTTGGATTAGAGATCGGCGCATTCATCGGGCCTCCCAGGTGTGCCGTCGCGGCCGCCCCGGCAAGCCCGCGGGCATCGCACGGAGCCTAACATTTCAGTTCCGGCGGCCCTGCCCAGCTCCCGTGGCGTCCAGACGGGGCGCAAAGGACCGGAGACCAGCGTCACCGAGGCTGGCGACTGGTCAAAGGGCCTGCTGAAGGCGCGGGTGTACGAACAAATCCTGCTCGACATCATCGTCGGCGAGCTGAGGCCGCTCGGCGTGCTGGACGAGAAGGCGCTCGCGGCGCGTTACGCCTGCGGACTGGCCGGCGTGCGCGAGGCTCTGGGACGGCTGGCGCTGGAAGGCCTCGTGGTGCGGCGTCCAAGGGTCGGCACCGTGGTGGCTCCCCTCGACATCCGCGAGATCGAGCAGGCCTTCGAGGTGCGCCATATGCTGGAGGCCCAGACCGCCGCATTGGCGGCGCGCAACGCCTCGCCCGAGGACCTCCGCGTCCTGCTCTGCGCCTTCGACGGCGCGGAGGCGGCGATCGCCGTTGGCGACCATCGCGCCATGCTGCACATGGATCGCGCCTTCCATCGCGGCGTCGCCTCGGCCACACGCAATCCGCTGCTCGCCCGCTACGTGCTGTCGCTGCAGAACATCGCCGCGCGCTTCTGGATTTACGCCATGGAGAAACAGGCGCCCCATGACCAGCAGGCCGACGTGGACCTCCACCGCGCCCTGGCCCGCGCCATCGCCGCCCAGCCGGGCATCCTGTTCTTCGACGAGCCGACCACCGGGCTGGACCCGATCATGGGCGCCGTGATCGACGGGCTGATCGTGGACTGCGTCAAGCGCCTGGGCTCGACGGCGATGGCGATCACGCACGACATGGCCTCCGCCATGCGCATCGGCGACCGGATCGCGATGCTGTACCGCGGCCGGATCGTGTGGGAGGGTCCGCCGGACGGGTTGATGGCCAGCGGGAACCCGGTGGTGGACCAGTTCACGCATGGGCGGCGGGAAGGGCCGATCCAGATGGAGTTGCGACGGTGAGATGCCTTCACCAATGTAAAAG
>CAXTUT010000148.1:0-5866 GCA_964247465.1 uncultured Caulobacteraceae bacterium
GTCCCTCGCCCGCGCTCCCCCGCCCGACGCCAGGGCGGCGGGGAAGCGTTCCGCCAACCTGCGGCTGAGCTCCTGGCGCATGGCGCGGTAGGCGGCCAGGCGCTGCTCGCGCGAGCCGCCCTCCAGCGTCGGGTCCAGGATCGGCCAGTATTCCAGCTCTACCGCCCGGCCTCGCGCCAGTTCCACGGCGCGGTGCTGGGCTTCGGGCGTGAGCGAGATCACCAGGTCGAAGCTGTCGTCCTCCAGGTCTCCGAAGCCCTTAGGGCGGTGGGCGCTCAAGTCCAACCCCACCTCCGCCATCACGGCCACGGCGAAGGAGTCCACGCTCTCCCCCGGCTTCAGGCCGCAGCTGTCGACGAACACGCGCGCGCCCAGGCGGTGGCGCAGCAGAGCCGCAGCCACGGGCGAGCGCACCCGGTTCAGGTTGCAGGCGAACAGCACGGCGTCAGGCAGGCGCGCCACTCAGGGCCGCCTCTGCAGGGCGCAGATCAGCGTGAACAGCCGCCTCGCCGTGTCGAAGTCGATGGCGATCTTGCCGTCCAGCCGCTCGCGCAGCTTTTCCGAGCCCTCGTTGTGCAGGCCGCGCCGGCCCATGTCGACAGTCTCGATCTGGGCTGGAGCGGCATGGCGGATGGCGTCGTAATAGCTCTCGCAGATCATGAAGTAGTCGCGGATGATGCTCTTGAACGGCGTCATGGACAGGAGATGGCGCCGCTCGAACTCCGGTCCGGAGACGTCCAGCGCCAGGCGCCCGTCCAACAGGGAGATCTTCAAGGCGTACGGGCCATGCTCCGCGCCCTCGGGCTGAAAGACGTTCTCCTCCAGCAGGTCGAAGATGGCGACTTGGCGCTCGTGCTCCACGTCTCGGGTCGCCGGGGCGAGCGACTGCTCGTCGATCTCCACCGCCTCCAGCTTGTGGACCGGCGCGCTCACTCCGCCGCTTGGGTGTGGACCTCTGGGGCGTGGGTCTCGCGCGCGCGCGCCTCAGGCTGCAGACGGAGCGCCGCTGAGCGAGCATGAGCGGGCAGGCCCTCCGCCTGCGCCAGGACGCGCGTGTGCGGCCCCAGCACCGCGAAGGCCGCCGGGCTGCACCGCACCACCGAGGTGCGCTTCAGGAAGTCGTAGATTGAAAGCCCCGAGGAGAAGCGCGCCGCCCGGCTCGTCGGCAGCACGTGGTTGGAGCCCGCCACGTAGTCGCCCAGCGCCTCGGGCGTGTGGCGGCCGAGGAAGATGGCGCCCGCGTGACGCACCCGGTCGGCCAGCCGCTCCGGCTCGTCCAGGCAGAACTCCACGTGCTCGGGGGCGATCAGGTCGACCAGGCCCGGCGCCGCGTCGAGCGGGACCACCACGATCGCGCCGTGGTCGCGCCAGGATGCGCGGGCGACGGCCTCGGTGGCGAGTTCGCCCAACTGGCGCTCCACGGCCGTCGCAACGGTAGCGGCGAAGGCCGCGTCGTCGGTGATCAGGATGGACTGGGCGTCGGGGTCGTGCTCGGCCTGGGACAGCAGGTCCGCGGCGATCCAGTCGGGATCGTTGTCGCCGCTCGCCACCACCACGATCTCCGACGGCCCGGCCAGGGCGTCGATGCCGACCACGCCGTAGAGCCGCCGCTTGGCCGCGGTGACATAGGCGTTTCCGGGGCCGACGATCTTGTCCACCGGCCGAATCGGTCCGGCGCCGAACGCCAGGGCCGCGGCCGCGTGCGCCCCGCCGAGCTTCCAGATCTCGGTGACGCCGGCCTCGTGGGCGGCGGCCAGCACCGCCGGCTCGACCCGACCGGGCGGTGTGCACATGGCGATGCGGTCGACGCCCGCCACCTGCGCCGGGACCGCGTTCATCAGCACGGTGGGGGATAGGCCGCGCGGCCGCCGGGCACGTAGACGCCCACCGACTCCAGCGGCGTCCAGCGCCAGCCGAGCTCCACGCCCGCCGCGTCGGTAAAGCGCGCATCGGCCGGCCGCTGGCGCGCGTGGTAGTCGCGGATGCGCCCCGCAGCGAAGGCGATGGCCTCGCGCACGTCCGGCGCACAGGCGGCTACGCCCGCAGCGATTTCCTCGGGCGTCACACGCAGGGTCTCGGCGGTCACCGCCACGCCGTCGAAGCGGGCGGCATAGGCGAGGACGGCGGCCAGCCCGCCCGTGCGCACGCCCTCGATGATGTCGGCGACGGCGGCGTCCACATCGGCCGGAGACCCGCGGGGCTCGTCCAGGAAGGCGCGGAAGCTAGACGCAAAGTCCGCATGGGCGGCGTCGAAGCGGCGCATGGGTCAGGCGTCCTCGGTCGCCGCGGCGCCAGCTTTGGCCGCACCCTCGTGGTCGGGGGCGCGTGCGGCGGGCCAGGCGTCGGAGACGTCGGCGAGCACCGCGTCGATGCACTCCACCTCGACCGCCAGATCGCCCCCGTGGGAGAAGCGCAGCACGACGCAGCCGCCCGGCGGCTCGGCCGCCTCGAAGTCCAGCGCGAGGCAGGAAACCAGAGCGCCGGGGTCCTCGCTGGCGAGACCGCGGTGGCGAACCCGTTCGACGTCGCCGAACTGAAGCGCCGAGACCACGCGCTCGCCGCAGACCCCCTCGGCGGCCTCCCAGCGGTAGCGGTTGAACATGATGGTCAGGGTGCGGGCCTTCGGCTCGTAGCGGATGTCGCCGACGTGGGCGATGGCGTCCTGCAGGGCGGCGGAGATGATCTGCACGTCGTCCTGATCCTGGGCGAGCAGGCGGAGCGGCCGGCAGGGATTGACGGCGTCTTCGCCCATGGTCAGCCTTCCTCGTCGTCGGAGATGCGCCGGATCTGCGCGCCGCAGGCCGACAGCTTGGCCTCCAGCCGCTCGAACCCACGGTCCAGATGATAGACCCGGTTAACCACGGTGTCGCCTCGCGCCGCCAGCCCCGCGATCACCAGGCTGACCGACGCGCGCAGGTCGGTGGCCATGACCTGGGCGCCCTCCAGCGCATCCACGCCCCTCACCCTCGCCTCCCCTCCTTGAACGGAGATATCGGCGCCCAGCCGCGCCAGTTCGGGCGCGTGCATGAAGCGGTTCTCGAAGATGGTCTCGCGGATGACGCTCTCGCCGTCGGCCACCGTCATCAGGGCCATGAACTGGGCCTGCAGGTCAGTTGCGAAGCCGGGATAGGGGTCGGTGGAAAGGTCCACCGCCTGGAGACGCGCGCCGTTGCGCTTCAGCGTCACCGAGCCGTTTCCTCGCGTCACGCCGACGCCCGCCGCCTCCATCTTGTCGAGCAGGACGGCGATGTGGGTGGGCCGCACGCCGGTCAGGGTGACCTCGCCCCCGGCCATGGCGGCGGCGAGCGCATAGGTCCCGGCCTCGATCCGGTCGGGCACCACCGCATGCGTCGCCCCGTGCAGCCGCGCGACCCCGGTGACGCGGATCGTCGGCGTGCCCGCACCCTCGACCTTGGCCCCCATGGCGTTGAGGCAGTCGGCGAGGTCGGCGATCTCCGGCTCGCAGGCGGCGCCGGTCATCACCGTCTCGCCGTCGGCCAGCACGCAGGCCAGCAGCGTGTGCTCGGTGGCGCCGACCGACACGAACGGGAAGTCGATAGGCGCGCCTTTCAGGCCTCGCGGCGCCTGGGCGTAGACGTAGCCCTCGTGCAGGTCGATGGTCGCGCCCAGCGCCTCCAGCGCCTTCAGGTGCAGGTCCACCGGGCGGGCGCCGATGGAGCAGCCGCCGGGCAGCGACACCTTGGCGTGGCCCGTGCGCGCGATCAGCGGCCCCAGCACGTTGAACGAGGCCCGCATCTTGCGCACCAGGTCGTAGGAGGCGAAGGCGCTGACGATCTCGGGCGTGTGCAGCAGGGTCTCAGGCCCCGCGCCGTTCTGGCCCTCGCTCACCTCGGTCCCCAGCCGCTGCAGCAGGCGGCCGAGGAACCGGGTGTCGGCCAGGCGCGGCATGTTGGTCAGCCGCAACGGCTCTTCGGACAGCAGGCTTGCGACCATCAGCTTGATGGCGGAGTTCTTGGCGCCGCTGATCGGGATTTCGCCCCGGAGTTCAACGCCGCCGGTGATGGCGATCCGGTCCATGCGGGCCCTGTCCTGGAAGCGCCCGGTTCTACAGCAGCGGAGCACGCGCGCAAGGTTGGCCGATCCTCCTCGCCCCGCGGCAGAGCATCAGCGACCCGAAGATGTCCGCCAAAATCGGGCGGTCATGCATGCATCGCGTCCCGCCTTAGTGGCGCACGAGCCCACAGCGAGCGTCCCGCTGTGCAGCACGATGTAGGGATCATCCAGGCATCTGGACCACTGCTTCACGTAGGTGCGCTCGTCGTCCTCACGGAAGAGCAGGCGCTCGTTGAGCGTATAGAACTGGGTCATGACGTCGACGCCGGTATGCCACTCGTCGGCAAGACCGAACTGCTCCAACAGGCCGGCGACGTTCATCCGGCGTCACCCGCGAAATCCTGGACGAACTCCGGCCGCTCCCCCTCCTCCAGCGGGTCTTCGTCGGCGGCCGACGCCGTCGCCGGGTTGGGTATGGTGAAGCCCGGCGGGAGGTCCAGGCTCAGCAGGCCCGCGGCCTTCAGCTCGGCGAGACCGGGCAGGTCGGCGAGCGTGGGCAGGCCGAAATGCTCCAGGAAGGCGTCGGTGACGCCGTAGGTCACCGGCCGCCCGGGCGAACGGCGACGGCCGCGCATCCGCACCCAGCCGACCTCCAGCAGCACGTCCAGGACGCCGCGACCCAGGCCGACGCCGCGAATGGCGTCGACTTCGGCGCGGGTGACAGGCTGATGGTAGGCGATCACCGCCAAGGTCTCCATGGCGGCCCGCGACAGCCGCCGCGGCTCTTCGCGCCGATCCTGCAGCAGGTCCGCCAGGTCCGGCGCGGTGGCGAAGCGCCAGCGGTCGGCGACGCACTGCAGCTGCACGCCGCGATCTGCGTAGCGCGCGCGCAGGCTCGCCAGAGCCCCGGCCACGTCCGCGCCGGCCTTGAGCCGCCGCTCCAGGTCCTGCACCGACAGCGGTTCGATGGCCGCGAACAACAGGGCCTCTATCTCGCGTTCGAGCGCCAGGAGCCCGAACATAGCCTCGGTGCTCACGCCGAGGCTCCCCGGCCCGCGCGCAGGTAGAGCGCTGCGAACGCCTCCGCCTGGCGCAGCTCCAGGGCGCCGTCGCGGGTCATCTCCAGGCCGGCGGCGAAGGTCGAGGCGACGAAGGAGGCCTGGCCAGGACCGTTCTCACCGCCTGCGGGGACCGAAGGCGCGACCCGCTCCAGCCGTATCCAGTCGCCGAGCCGCGGCAGCAGGCGGTGCAGCCGCTCGCGGGCGGCGTCCAGGGGATAGGCCTCCACCCGGGCCGGCGGGCGATACGGGGCCGCAAGCGGCCGCAGCCGGGCGGCGGCGTAGGCGCTGATCAGATCGTACAGGTCCTCCCGCGGGCGCGACGCCGCACGCACGGGGCGGTCTTCCGCGGCGCCGCGGGTGAAGACGTCGCGTCCAAGCTGCGGCCCGGCCTTCAGCGCCCGCGCCGCGCTGCGCATGGCGTCCAGCTTGGCCAGGCGGAAGGCGAGCGCTTCGGCCAGCGCCTCTGCCGGTGGCTCCTCCTCGTCACGGCCTGGCGGCTTGGGCAGTAGCAGGCGAGACTTCAGGTAGGCCAGCCATGCCGCCATGACGAGGTACTCCGCCGCCAGGCCGAAACGCCGCCGACGCTCGCTCTCCACGAAAGCCAGGTACTGTTCGGCCAGACGGGCGATCGAAATCTGGCGCAGGTCCAGCTTCTGGCTTCGGGCCAAGGCGAGCAGCAGGTGCAGCGGACCCTCATAGCCGTCCAGCGCCAGCACCAGCGCCTCGCCGGCGCGGGAGGCGCGGTCCGCCGCCTCGAAGTCGAGGGCGGGCTGGAAGGCCGCGGGCTGGAC
>CAXTUT010000149.1:0-5865 GCA_964247465.1 uncultured Caulobacteraceae bacterium
CGCCTTCAACGGCTACGGCGCGGTGGTCTTCCTGGGCGAGGAGTTGCACGAGGCCCCGCGCCGCATCGCGCGCGTGGTGTTCCTGGCGCTCGGCGTGGCCATCGCGACCGAACTGGTCCCCCTGCTCGGTCTTCTGGTCGGCGCACCGGACCTGCGCGCGCTGCTCTCGGCCCACGCGCCGGTGTCGGCCTTCCTCGCCTCTACCGGTGGTCCGTGGACGGCGAGGCTGATGAGCGTGGGGGTGGCGCTGGCGATCTTCAACGCCATGATCGCGGTGGCGCTGATGGCCGGACGCCAGCTCTACGCCACCGGGCGCGACAGGCTCTGGCCCGCCCCCGCCAGCCGTGCGCTCGCCCGCCTGCACCCGCGTTTCGGCTCGCCGCTGAACGCCACCCTGGTCATGGGCGCGGCCGCGCTGGCCGGCTGCTTGGCGCCGACGCGGCTGCTCGTGCTGGTGCTCGGCAACGGCAACGTGGCGATGTATGCGGGGCTGTGCCTTGCGGTCATCGCGAGGCGGCGGCGGGCTGGGGCCACGGAGGCTGCAGGATGGCGCATGCCGCTCTTCCCCCTGCCGCCGCTGCTAGCGCTGGCCGCGCTCTTGGCCATGGTCTGGTTCGACCTGCACGACGCGGCGGGGGCGCAAGGGCTGGCCGCGACGGGCGCGGCGCTGCTGCTGGCCGTCGCCTACCACCGCTTCGTTCTGCGCCCGGCCGGCGCTTGGGCGCTGCGCGGACCAGGGTTTGAGGCGTAAGCACGGCCGGCTTCCGATCTATTCGGTGTCCATCGCCGCGTCGTGCGCCTCCACGCCGCAGGCCTCCGACAGGGCGTGGAATCGCTCCAGATAGCGTGCCTGCGCCAGCGGCGCCGCCAGCGGGGTCAGCGTAGGCCCGTAGCCCTGCGGCGGCTCGCCGAACAGGGTGCGCGCCTCGGCTACCGAGAAGCCGGCGAGCTGCACCGCTTCGTAAAAGGCCGACACCCTGTCCGCCCGCTTCACCAGCGCCTTGACCTCCGCCGGCGGCGCGGGCGGCAGGCCGAAGCGCAGGTGGATCGCGGTCTCCAGCCCATGCTCAAAGGCCTTGTAGTCGTAGCCCAGCGCCGCCTTGAAGGGCGAGATCATGTCGCCGACCACATACTCCGGCGCGTCGTGCAGCAGGGCCGCGAGCCGCCACCGCGGATCGAGCGCCGGCTCCAGATGCGCGCAGACTTCCTCGACCACCAGCGAGTGCTGGGCCACCGAGAGGGCGTGCTCGCCTGTGGTCTGGCCGTTCCAGCGCGCCACCCGCGCCAGGCCGTGGGCGATGTCCTCGATCTCGATGTCGAAGGGCGACGGGTTCAGCAGGTCCAGCCGCCGGCCGGACAGCATCCGCTGCCAAGCCCGTGCGGGCTGGGCCTTGGGCGCGCTCGTGCGCCTCAACGCCAGACATCTTGCAGGCTAGCCATGGGCGTTCAGGGCGAGCAGGTCCTCAAGGCCTTTGTTGTCCAGCTCGTCGCCATGATGGTTCTCGCCCTTGGCGCGGAACGTCGCCACCACCAGCGGACCGTGCAGCGGACCCTTCGCCCTATATCCGACCACTCGGTAGCCCCCCGGTCCGGGCGTGTTGGAGGCCAGCAGGTAGGTGAGCTGCACGCCATTGGCGTTCACGCCGCCCGTACGGATTTCGGCGCCACCGCGATGAGCCTGAACCTGGGTCCCTCCGAGACCGCCCGCAGCCGTGGTGACCTTCGCGTCGTCGCCGTCCGCATCAATGGAGACGCCGGGAAGACGGATGTTCGCCTTGTCGTTCGAGGCGTTCAGATGAAAGCCCGGCAGGTCGATGTGAGCGGTCGAGGCGCCCTTGTCGGCGCCGACGTAGACGCCCTCGCCGTGGGGCGTGGACGCGGTCGCCGGCAACTCGGATTTCAGCGTAGCGTCGAGCGTGGCGAGACGGGCCTGGGCGCTGAGCCCGTCCAGCGGGGTCAGGCTCAGCTGAACGGCCTCGTCGCGGGGCCCAGAATAGGCGCAGCTGCGACCGTCCGACGCCTCGCCGGACCGCTGTAGGTCGCCGACGCTGCCCGGGCAGACCAGCCGGTCGACGACTGTGACCGGCCGGCTCGCCATGCCGAAAGCGCCGATGTGTCTCGGGTGGCAGGCCGCCACGGCCGTGAGGCTGGTCGCGAGCACGAGGGCGGGGGCAGCGCGCATGGAAGCTCCTGGGCTGATGTCCCGGGAGGCTCCCGCGCGAGAGCCTCCCCGTCCAGTGAATTCCCCGTAAGCGGCCGACCCGGGTTCGATGGGTTCCGGCTCAGGTGATGTGCTTGACAGCGACCGGATCGGACGCCGGAAAGGTCTCCTCCACGCCTTCGTCCAGCAATTCGTCGTGGCGACGCCGGGCGTGCTCGTGGTCCTGGTCCTTCGGCGTCAGATCGTCGGCGGCCTGATCGTCGTCGGCGTGCTGAGGGGGCTGGTCCTTAGGGTCTGGCATGGCTCAGTCCTTGTAATCGAGGTCTTGGAGGTCGTCGTCGGAGAGGGTGTCCGATTCCATGTCGGCGGCGCTGGACGAGGCGCCGGCGAGATCGGTGAGGTCGCCCGCGTAGGACAGCTCGACCTCGTGCGGGTTCTTGGCGTCGATGGCGTCTGTGAGGTCGGGGTCCTCCTCGCCGAGATCGGCCTCGTCGTCGGGGTCTTCCGCCGCGCCGCCCTCGCCGTGGCGCGCCTTCAGGTCGTCGTCTTCCTCGTCGTCGTCGTCATCGTTCTCGGCCGAGTCGACGATCTCGTCGTCGTCCATGTCCTCGCCGATCTCGGCGTCCTCGTCGTCGCGGTCGCCGACCTTGGAGGTGACGTCGTAGACGTCGGGGATGTCCTCGAACTGTTCCGCGTCCTCCGCGCCGCCCTGGCGACGGGATTCGATGTTGGTGTTGTCTTCGTCGAAGGCCTCGGCCACGTCCTGGTCGTCGTGTTCAGGAGTGTCGACCATGGATGCAACCTCTGTCCCTGCCAGGGCGACCTTGGCCCACGAGCGCGGAATCAACTCGGCGGCGTCGCATCCGTTCCTGTGCCGGCCATGCGCGGCGAGCGATGGCCGGAGCGTCGGGTGAGCGTCTCCGTCCGTTCCGCGCGCGCCGACGACGCCGTCCTGATCGCCGATCTCATCGGCGAACTCGCCGCCTACGAGCGCCTGGCGCACGAGGCGAAGGCAACGCCTGCGGACCTTGCGCGCGCCCTGTTCTGCGACGCCCCGCGCGCTTTCTGCGATCTGGTCGAGGTGGATGGGGAGGCTGTGGGGTTCGCGCTCTGGTTCTACAACTTCTCCACCTTCGTCGGGCGCTCCGGCCTCTATCTGGAGGACCTGTTCGTGCGGCCGCAGGCGCGCGGACGCAGTGCCGGGCTGGCCCTGCTCCGAACACTGGCCAGGCGCTGCGTGGCGGAGGACCTCGGCCGCATGGAGTGGGCGGTGCTGGACTGGAACGCGCCGGCGCTGGCCTTCTACGACGCGCTGGGCTCGCGCAGCCTGGACGACTGGCGCATCCGCCGGCTCACAGGCGAGGCGCTGGCGCGGCTCGCGCAAGGCTGAGCGCTTGCGAGCGCGGGGCGCCGGGGCTAGACCGCCGCCGACCTTAACTTCTCAAGCGTCCTGGAGACCTCATGGCTCGCGCGAAAATCGCCTTGATCGGCGCCGGCATGATCGGCGGAACGCTGGCCCACATCGCCGCGCGCGAGGAGCTGGGCGACGTCGTCCTGTTCGACATCGCCGAGGGAACGCCGCAGGGCAAGGCGCTCGACATCGCGGAGTCCACCGCGGTCACCGGCTCCGACGTGGTGCTGAGGGGCGCGAGCAGCTACGCCGACATCGCCGGCGCCGACGTCTGCATCGTCACGGCAGGCGTGCCGAGGAAGCCCGGCATGAGCCGCGACGACCTGCTCGGCATCAACCTGAAGGTCATGAAGGCGGTGGGCGAGGGCATCAAGGCGCACGCGCCGGACGCCTTCGTGATCTGCATCACCAACCCGCTGGACGCCATGGTCTGGGCGCTGCAGTCGTTCTCAGGCCTCCCGCCCGAGAAGGTCGTTGGCATGGCGGGCGTGCTGGACAGCGCGCGGTTCGCCTACTTCCTGGCCGAAAAGGTCGGGGTGTCGGTTGAGGACGTGCACGCCTGGACGCTCGGCGGCCACGGCGACGACATGGTCCCCATGACCCGCCACTCCACCGTCGGCGGCCTGCCGCTGAGCGTGATGGTGGAGCAGGGCATGCTGTCCCAGGAGGACCTGGACGCCATCGTCAAGCGCACCCGCGGCGGCGGCGGCGAGATCGTCGCCCTGCTCAAGACCGGCTCGGCCTTCTACGCCCCCGCCGAGAGCGCCATCGCCATGGCGACCAGCTATCTGAAGGACAAGAAGCGCGTCCTCCCCGCCGCCGCCCACCTTACCGGCCAATACGGCTTGTCGGACATGTACGTCGGTGTGCCGGTGGTGATCGGCGCCGGCGGCGTGGAGCGCGTCATCGAGTTCCCGATGGACGAGGCCGAGAAGGCCATGTTCGTCAAGTCGGTGGACTCGGTGAAGGGCCTGGTGGAAGCCTGCAAGGGGATCGACGAGAGCCTGAAGGGGTGATGCTGCGGCCGGGAACGACTTAAATATGTCTTTAGAGACTACGGCGGCTTTGTGAGCGGCGCTATGAACTGGAAAGATGCGATCACGGCAGTCCTGCGCAATGCCGGAGAGCCGATGCACTATGCTGACATCGCCCGGGAAGTTGCCAAGAAGGGACTGCGGAAGAAGAGTGAATTGGGGGCTACGCCCGCCAACACTGTCGCGGTCTCAATCGGCAATTCGCTTAAGAACGAAGGTGATCAGTCGCCTTTCATCCGGTCCGAGCGGGGATACTATAACCTGCGAGAAAATGAAGGACGGGTGCCCCCAGAAGAGGAAAGCCCGACCGCAACGGTCTCTCCCATAACCGGCATTGTAAATGCTTTGGGAATGTATTGGGAGCGAAACAAGGTTATCTGGAAGGCTGAACCGAAATTACTCGGGAAACAGCAGCAAGACTCTAAGCCGGTCAACTTTTGTAACCAGGTTGGTATATATTTTCTGCATGACTCGCAGGGCATAGTTTATGTTGGCCGAACCACAGATCAGAGCCTGGGCCGTCGCTTGCAGCAACATACAGTAGACCGACTGAATGGAAGGTGGGATAGATTTTCTTGGTTCGGGATATATCCCGTCGACGAAGATGGCAGTCTCCGCACGGCAGTTGATGTCTCTAAAGTCGGCCTTGATGTCGTCATTTCGACGCTTGAGGCTGTATTGATAGAAGGGTTGGAGCCACGACAGAACCGTCGTCGTGGCGATGATTTTCAAGCCGTTGAATTTCTCCAGTCTGAAGACCCTGTGATCGAGCAAGCTCGCCAGCAAGCGGTGCTAGCGCAGATGGCTAAGCAGCTGGGCAACAGTTCGAACTGAGACACTCCCCAGCACGCCAAACGTTGACTGAGCACCAGACTCCTGTATACTCCCCCGCTCATCGCCCGCGGGGTCACTCGCGGGCGCTTCGTTTTTGCGGCCACGCGTGTGGCCGCCGACTGACAAGGTTCCTCTCCCATGTACGCGGTGATCAAGACCGGCGGAAAGCAGTACCGGGTCCAGCCGGGCGACCTGCTGGTCGTCGAGAAGCTGGAGGCCGAGCCCGGCGCGGAAGTCTCCTTCGACCAGGTGCTGATGGTCGGCGGCGCGGACGGCGTGACGGTCGGCGCGCCGATGGTGGAGGGCGCGGTGGTCACCGCGACCTTCATCGAGACCCGCAAGGGCGAGAAGGTCTACACGGTCAAGAAGATCCCCCGCCAGGGCCACCGCCGCCACAAGAACCACCGCCAGCAGGAGAGCGTGCT
>CAXTUT010000150.1:0-5831 GCA_964247465.1 uncultured Caulobacteraceae bacterium
TGCCGGGCGTGCGGCTCGGTGGCGCATTGGGATCGCTGATCGGGGACGCGGCTTTGCCAAGCTCCGCCATCTGGTAGTTGAAGAACCGCTGGAAGAAGTTGGAACCGTAAGGATCGCCGGCACCTGCGGCCGTGACGGCCGGCTGGGGCGTGGCCTGACCCACAGACGGCGACGCCGGATCGACGCCAGTCGGGGATGGGGAAGCCTGAGCCGCCGCCGTGTCGGACGTGCTCTGGCCGCCGGAGGGGCCCCCCTTGCCGGATTGAGCATGCGCCATCGAACTGAAGGCCAGAAGGGCGCCGCCCGCCATCAGCAGGCTTGGAAATCTCGTCATCGCACGCCCCATCACTCACGCTTCACGGACGGCTCGGCCGAACCCGCCAGGCCGAAACCAGCTGCCCGGAACGTCGACCTGGAACCCGGCGGCTGAAGGCTAGCAGCCCTGCATCCGTGCGCCGTCCTGCGCAAAAGCCTCTATCCCGCCGTTCTAAGCGCCGCTGAAATGTGGCGGAATAGCGATTTTTGCCGGCCCGCATATTGGACTTATAAACCGGTGGGATACGTGGACAGACACAGCGCCTGATGTGCGGTCGTCAAAGGTAAACCCCAATGCTTCGACAAGAAAGGCTTTGATACGGAAGTCCTGCTGAAGCGGCTTCTCCAGTGACTACACGGAAGTCGCACCAGGAAAAGGCCGACCTTTGTGGCTACAGCCTACTATCTGAAGCGCTTTAATGCGTGATCATTTGTTATGGCCTTGAACAAAGAGAAGTTGTGCCAGCTAAAGTAGATCGTATGTACATCATGTCTACGTCGACTGGTAAGGCCTTGATGTGGGCGTGTGTGATGTCTCGAAGTCGATACCTGTCGGAGTTCCCTCGGTGCTTTTAGAGCTGCCTTATGTGCTAAAGAACGGCGTAAGTCGTCTCTTGCGGCAGCCCGAAGACTCAGAGGATTTTCGGCCTGACCGTCAGGCCGCGCAAGCCGTCAGCGTCAACCTTCCGACGTATGGTGGCTGAAGCCATCAGGATCCATTTGGCGCGCGGTTAGAATGACCAGCGGTTTCCGTCCGCAGCGCCGTCTTGAGCCTGCTTGCAAGGGCAAGGCCAGCCACGACCGGTCCATGCGCCTGCGAGCCGCTCGTATGATCAGGCCGCCACGCCTGCCGAGGAGCCGGCGTGTTGCAGGATGACGCGGCATTGGGCGTGGACCTGGAGGGCGTCGATTTCCGCAAGGCAGCGCACGCCGTATGGACAGGCGCCTTCGGAGTCCAAGCCGCAGGGCGAGCACTCCACCCGCTTAGTGACGATTCTCACCGCGGGGCCGCGCGGCATCCATTCATAAGGACTGTGCGAAGCGCCGAAGACGCAGAGCGTCTCGCGTCCCATCCCGGCGGCGATATGCGCCAGCCCGGAATTGTTGGCGATCACGCAGTCGGCTCGCCCGATCCGCTCCAGCACCTGCGACCACGCGATGTAGCCGCAGGTGTTGGTCACGCGTGCGACGGGCAGATCGCGCACCACCTCGTTCGCCGCCACCCACTGGCTCGCCGTACCGACCAGCATGACGTCGACGTCTTCGTCCTGAACAAGCAGCTGGACGAGTTCACGGTAACGGGCCAACGGCCAGTCCCGTATGGCGCTGTTGGAGAAGGGGGCGATGACGACGCTCTTCATGCCATCGCGTCCGCTTCGCCTTCGCCGTAAGGTCTCATCAGGCGTGCGGTTGCGATCTCCACTAGCGCCAGCATGGCTTCGCGCTGGTGGACGCCCTGGAGCGAGCCTGCGCGATGGATCATGCAGCCCAGGAAACGGAACGGCTGCACAGGCTGCGGGCCGCTCTTGATGCGAAGTTCCAGGTCCTCGACCGCCTTGGTCAGCGTGAGCGGCAGCCGGATGCGGTCTGCGCGCGTCACGTCCAGTTCGCCGAAGCTCAGCACCGTATTGGATCGATCCGACACGATGTCGAAGCCGACGGCGAAGGACGCATCCAGCGCTTCTATCATGACATCGATCCAATAGGCCCCGGCGGCCAAGGGCTCGTAGGGACCGTAGATCAGGAAGGCCGGACCCTGGTCCCAGCGCTGCGCCATGGTGATGGCGTAGCCGCGATGCTCCAGCATGGGCGTGAAGAAGCGGTCGGCCCCGATGATCCGCTGCTCCGCCCGCCCCTCCACGGTCTCCCGACGGAAGGCCACGGTGATGTCGAGGTAATCGAACGCCTCTCTCACGCCGAAGCCCGCCCGATGGCGAGCAGGCGCCTCCTCGAGCAGGAAACGCGTGTCTTCGTCCAGGCGAAGATCGAGGGCGAGATCAAAGCTCCGCCCATCGAGCGCATCGTTGAAAGCGCGCTGGGCGTCCTGCAGCGTCTTGAACGGCCGCCGGCCCTGAGAGGCGTTTTCCGGAAAAAGGGCGAAGGGGACGATGTGGTCGAACAGGCCGAGCGCCTCGGCGTCCGTCACGTTCCAGGGGCCGCAGGCCAGGGTGATGCGGGCGGTCGGAAAGTTGCGGCGCAGCGCCTGGAAGCCGTCGGTGGCCATGATGAAGTCGCCACGATGGTCGAGCTTCAGCACGAGGATGTCGTTGGCCGCTACCGTTTCGGAGGCGAGGATCCTCACAGGTTCAGGCCGGCCGGTTTGGCTTGGCTGGCGGCGGAAAGTCTTTGCGGGATGGGCTGTCTGGCCCTGGAACAAGGTGTCGGTCCAGTCCGGCCGGCCGATCTTCTGAAGCACGCAGACAAGGTCGCAGCCGCCTACGGCGGGCGCGTCGGGCCTTAGATCGTAATCGAAACCTTCGTCATCCTCTTCGAGCCTACGCAGGCGGAAGGCGGAGGCGGGAAGGGCCTCTTCCACTTCACGCATGAGCGACGCTGCGGTGTAGAAGCGCTTGTGGTCGCGGTTCCAAAGCGACGGCGGTTGCAGCTTCCGCTCAAAGAGGAACTGGTGGTGGACAAGGAGGATCAGGTAACCTCCCGTCTTGAGGAGCCCGAACCAAGTCTTCAGGGCCTTCCGGTAGTCGTCGATCCGTTCTAGGGCATGATGCGCCAGGACGGCGTCGCAACTCGTCTCGGCAAGGCTAGACGTCCACTGACCGGTTTGGTCGAGATCAACGCAGGTCGCCTGCGAAACGATCGCCGTCGACTCCGGCCAATGCGACCGGTGACCGATCTCAACGACACAATCACCTGAGATGAACGGGTCAAGTCGACCGGACTTGACCAAGCCTATCAGGCGCTCACGATCGTTGCGGCCAGGGATGTTCAGGTGCGCGGACCGCCCGGAGCGGTCGACCCGCGTCTCGACAACCATGGAGTCTTTCCGGGCGGATGACCCCGCAACCTAACGGCTGGAGGCAGACCGGGCAAGCCGACGTCGCCGCAGACGGCGTTAGCGGGGCGCATCCGCCGGGCTCAGGGACGACAGGACTGACTGACCACCAAAAGCCGGCCGGGACTGGATGGCCTCGGCCTGGGTTACCGCGGATCGCGCGGCCGCGCAGAATACGCCCACGTTCTGCTCCAGCACCGTGCCCGGGCGGGAGTAGGCCCATTGCGGGGCTTGTGCGTCCAGGTGGCGCGCTTGGCCCTGCAGATTGTTGTAGGGGTAGAGGTCGACGGCAAGCATGCGCGCACGCGAATTCAGACAGTCGACTTCGAGCAGCTGGGAGAAGGATCGCGTGACGCCGTCCTCATCCTTGGTCGGCGTGAACCGCTCCCAGCGGACCCAGCCGCGAAGCGTCCCGGTCGGCGTCAGGCCAAAGCTTCCCGCCACGCCGTATTCCATGGCCGACGTTGTAGCGCCGATCGGCAACGCGCCCTTCTCATCGACGTAACTGGCGCGCCAGAGGGCGATGTCGGCTCCGCTCGATCCTGTCGGCGGCGGCGGGGCGAGGACCGGCGCACGGGCGACGGATATCTGCGACCAAGCCGGCGGCGACGCCGCGCCGCCTATGCAGATCGCGCTGATCAAGCAGATCGCAAAGCTTTTCATGAACGGAACTCGGCGGGTCGGGTGCAGTCCTTGCACTCAGCAGGCATAACTCGCCAACCTCGTAATTGGCTCCAGCACGCCCGCCAGATCTTACGGCTCCGCTAGCCGGCTGTTCGGCCCGCGTCTTCAGCCAGGCCCGTGTCTCCAGGAAACGAGCGGGAAGCCTCCCAGGCTCCGCGGGCTATCGCGCGCGCCAGACAGTCTGCAGCCGCCGAACCGATGCGCGCCACATCCGCGGCGCGGTGGGAACCCATCGCCGCTTCGCCCTGCGCCGCCGTGAACACGATGTCGCCGTCGAAGGGCGTGTGGGCGGGGCGGATCGCGCGGGCGAGCCCATCGTGGGCCATGATGGCTACGCGCTTGCAGTCCGCTCCGGTAAGGGCGGCCGAGACGGCGATCACGCCCAGCGTCGTGTTCGCCCCAGGGCGGGTGCGCGCCTGCAAGCGGGAGGCGTCCGGCAGCGGGTCCGGGTCGGTGACGAAGCGCTGAGGTCGCCGACCGCCGAACTCGCCGTCCATCTCGAAGGGCCACGCCCAGGGCGTCTCGCCGTCCGCCATAAAGACGGAGCCCAGAGGGTTCACCGCCGCCAGGGCGCCGACCACCAGCCCATCGCCCAGGTCCACCGACGCCGATCCCAGCCCACCCGGGCGCGTCCCCGCCTTGGCGCCTCGGCCTGCGCCTATGCGGCCGAGGGCGAAGTCCCGGGCCGCCGCGCCGACCGCCTCCACGCCCAGGCGGCGGTAGGGCGGCTCCAGGCCCCAGGCCTTGTCGCCGCCGCCGTCCAGGTCGTAGAGGATCGCCGCCGGGGTGATCGGCACCACGTGCGGTCCCATCCGCAGGCCCTCGCCGGTCTGCGCCAGGGCTGCGGTGACCCCGTCTGCAGCCGCCAAACCGAAGACGGACCCGCCGCTCAGGACGATGGCGTGGGCGCGCCCGACCAGGTTCTCTAGGCCGAGCACGCTGATGTCGCGCTCTCCCGGACCGCCGCCACGCACGTCCACCGCGGCCGTCCAGCCTCCGGGCAGTCTGATCACCGTGACGCCGGTCTGAGCCGTCTCGTCGGTAGCGTGGCCGACGAGAAGGCCGGCCACGTCGGTGATCAGGTTCAAAGGACCGGGACGGATCATTGCAGGCGCTCCAGGGCAGGCTTGCCGGACAGGCGCGAGCGACGCGCGGCGGAAGGCGGCCAAGCGACAGGTCGAGCCGGAGGAACGCCTCCGCCGCCTCGCCGTTGGTTGCGGATGTGCCTCAGTCCTCGATATGCCTTGCCTCTTCTCATCCTCGCACTTACCCCTGTGGCGGGATGCGCCGGCTACGGACCGCTCGGAGAGCCGGCGCCGGGCGTGGCGGGGCTGAAGGCGGCCGAAGAGCAGCATGAGACCGCCAAGATCGGCAAACCCGGCCTGACGCCGCGGGGCGGCGGATCGACCGTCGCGCCGTCAGGCCCCGACGGTAACCCGACGGTAGGTCAGACGGACACGATCGGCCCGCACTGACCCTTCGCCGACCGGCGGCTATTCCGCCGCCTGCAGTTGCGCCTGGGGTTCAGGCTCCGGCGCGCCCCGCGCCAGGTTGCGCAGCACGTAGGGCATGACGCCGCCAGCCCTGAAGTAGTCCAGCTCCGTCTCCGTATCGATGCGGCAGGTGACCGGGAAGCGCGCCACCTTGTGGTCTGACGGGCGAAACAGCTCCACCATCAAGGTTTTGCGGGGCGCTAGCTGGTTCAGCCCACGGATGGTGATGAACTCCTCGCCCGTGAGGCCGAGCCGGCTCCAGCCCTCCACCTGGAACTGCAGGGGCAGCACGCCCATGCCGACCAGGTTGGAGCGGTGGATGCGCTCGT
>CAXTUT010000151.1:0-5818 GCA_964247465.1 uncultured Caulobacteraceae bacterium
GCAAGGACATGCGCATGGGCGGCTATCCGGCCAAGGTGCGCAGCCTCGCCTTCCTGTCACGTGGCCGGCTGATGGCCAGTTCGGGCGCCGCCGCCGCGGTGGTCTGGCCCTTCGCCGGCGCCGACGGACCCATGGGCAAGGAGGCGGTGCAGGTCGCCTACGCCGAAGGCGGCGAGGTCTGCCGGGTCGCCGCGGCCCTGGCGGGATCGCGCCTCGCCGGCGGGCGTACGGATGGCTCCGTCTGGGTGGCGGAGCTGGGAGGGCAGGGCGTCTTCGAGCTCGTCCCCCCCTCCGACGCGCCGATCAGCGCGCTGGCTGTGTCAGGCGACGGCGCACGCCTGGCCTACGGAGACGAGACGGGCAGGGCCGGCGTCATCGAGCTTTGAGGGCCATGCACGCCGCCGGATCGCCCTTCGTGTGTATTTTCGTTGACGCAGCGTCGAAATGGCTGGAGGCGTAGGCCCGCGCGACCTTGGGGGTCCCATCACGGGTGACAACGTATGAGCAGTGAGCTCTCGGCCCACGCTAAGCGAGTGCTGATCGTCGAGGACGAGACGCTGGTGGCGATGCTGCTGGAGGATATGCTCGACGACGCCGGCCACAGTGTCGCCCATTGCGCCAGCAACCTGCCCCAGGCGCTTGACTTCATCGCCACACAAACCGACGCATTCGACTTCGCAATCTTGGACGTGAACCTGGGCGGGCACCCTATTTTTCCCGTGGCCGAGGCGTTGAAGGCCAAGGGCAAGGCCTTCGCCTTCGCAACAGGCTACGGTCCGGCGGGCCTGCCCGACGCGTGGCGCGACCGGCCCACCTTGTCCAAGCCGTTCGGCGCTATGGATGTGGCTCGGGTGCTGGAAGGATAACGCAATGAAGCGACCGCCGGCGCGCTGCCGGGCGACGCGCTCGCCTCGTCATGGACGAAGTCAGGCGGCGGCGACGGCGGCCTTATCGGCGTCGCTGGTGCGCGCCTTGACCTGACGCTTCAGCTTCTGCGCCCGTGCAGAGAGCACGTCGTCGCTGGTCTTCAGCAGATAGACATCCAGGCCACCCTTGAAGTCGAGCGTGCGCAGCGCCGCCTTGGAGACCTTCAGGCGAAAGTTCTGCTTCAGCGCATCGGAGTAGAGCGCCGTTGAGGCCAGCGACGGCAGGAAGCGGCGCTTGGTCTTTATGTTGGAATGGCTCACGTTGTGGCCGACCATCGGGCCCACGCCCGTGAGTTCGCAACGACGCGACATGTCTGAAATCCAGCGGGCGATAGGTGATGTACGCGAGGAGCGCGCTCCGCCGCGTTGGGAGCGCGCTTATAGCCGCGGCGAGCCCGCAGGGTCAAGCTCGCGGCTCTCTTGGCTCCAGCTTACTGGCTGTTCACCGCCTTGACCTGCAGCGACGGGCCTTCGGGCTGCTGTTCGCCCGCGAACTTGACGCTGGAGTTCTCCGACGACTGCAAGACGCCCAGCAGCTTGATGTCGAACACCAGAACGCTGTTGGCCGGGATCACCGGCGGATGGCCGGTCTCTCCATAGCCAAGGCTCGGCGGCGCGTAGAGCAGCCATTCGTCTCCCGGACGCATGCGGGGGAGCGCCTCGAGCCAGGCGGGGATCAGGTGGTCTAGCGTCAGCACGGCGGGCTGGCCCGTCGCGTGGGTGGAGTCGAACACGCTGCCCGAAAGAAGCGTCCCGGTGTAGTCCACCTTGACCTCGTCGCCCTTCTGCGGATGGGGACCGTCCGTGGGGCCGGACGTCACCACGCGGTACTGCAGCCCGTCGGCGAGGGTGACGACCCCCTTCTGCTTCTTGTTGCTGGCCAGGAACTGCTGCTCCTGCTTGCTCGCGCTCGGCGGTTTGTGTCCACAGGCGGCCAGCAGGGTGGAGGCGGCCAGCAGCGTGGAGAGGGCGATGCGGCGAGGTGGGGTCATGGGCTGGCGCTCGGGCGATATCGGCTGGAACAATGCGTCTGGACCGGGTGAGTTCACCCGCTCTGCAGCTCTCGTGGCGCGGGCGCCTCAGCGCGGCGGATAGCCCTGCGCCTTGAGGGCTTCGGTGATTTCGTCAGTGTGGCGGCTGTCGCGCGTCTCTACCATGATGTCGAACTCCGCGCCCTTGGCCGGCACGTCCAGCGCCAGCCGGTTGTGCGCCACCTCGATGATGTTTCCGCCCGCCCCGCCGATCACCGCCGAGACGGTGGCGAGGAGCCCCGGACGGTCGTCGCCGATGATGCGGAACGACGCGATGCGGCGCTCGCGGATCAGTTCGCGCGTCAGGACCGACGCCAGCAGGCGCGTGTCGATGTTGCCGCCGCAGAGCACCAGCCCGACCTTGCGGCCGCGGAAGCGCTCCGGATAGGCCAACAGCGCCGCCAGCGAAGCGGCTCCCGCGCCTTCCGCCACCGTCTTCTCGACGTTGGCGTAAAGGGCTACCGCACGCTCAAGGTCGCCCTCCTCCAGCAGCAGCACTTCGTCCACGAGCGGGCGCGCGATGGCGTAGGTCAGCTCGCCCACCGTCTTGACCGCAATGCCCTCGGCGATGGTCTGGCCGCCCAGTTTGGGAGTTCCGCCGTTCATGCGCGCGGTGAAGGACGGATACATGGCCGCCTCCAGCCCCACGATGCCGATGTCCGGCCTGATCGCCCGCGCCGCGGCGCCCATGCCTGAGATGAGGCCGCCGCCGCCAATGGGGATAGGAAGCACCTCAAGATCGGGCGCGTCCTCCAGCATTTCCAGCGCGATGGTGCCCTGGCCGGCGATCACGTCCAGGTCGTCGAAGGCGTGTACGAACACCAGGTTGCGCTGGGTGCAGATCTCGCGCGCGTAGGCGCTGGCGTCGTCGTAGGTTTCGCCCTGCAGGATCACCTCCGCGCCAAAGCCGCGGGTGTGTTCGATCTTCACCATGGGCGTCAGCCGCGGCATGACGATCACCACCGGTACACCCAGCCGTTGGCCGTGAAAAGCCAGGCCCTGGGCGTGGTTGCCGGCCGATGCGGCGATGACGCCGCGCCTGCGCTCGGCGTCGTCAAGCAGCGTCAGCCTG
This sequence comes from uncultured Caulobacteraceae bacterium, assembly GCA_964247465.1. Taxonomy (GTDB): domain Bacteria; phylum Pseudomonadota; class Alphaproteobacteria; order Caulobacterales; family Caulobacteraceae; genus CAHJWH01. Next base: position 3,030 of record CAXTUT010000151.1, read on the forward strand.
TTCAGCGCGCCGCGTTCCTTGAAGGAGGCGGTGAACTGCAGGTTCTCGAACTTGACCCAGACCTCCGCGTCCGCGATCTGCGACAGGGTGCGCGAGTGGCGGCAAGGCGTGCGCTCGATGTGGCCGTGCAGCCGTCGCGCCGCGGCGCGGATATCGTCCAGGGTGACGCTCATGGGCGGCGAGCCCTAGAGCTTGGCCGGCGAAAGAGGAAGCCGTTTCCTGCAACCGACCGGCTCAGCGGGCGTAGGACCATCCCCCGCGAAGGCCCCTGACGATGTCGAGCCTGCGCATGGCCTTGCCCGGCCAGCCCGAGACGCGGCCCAGCGGCAGGCCCTCGGCGACGCCGCGCACCCCGTAGGCCATAGCGCGCACCGCGGTGGCTGGCGACGGACTGCCGACATAGCCGAATGCGGTCTCGCGCTGCATATTGGCCAGGCTATGCTTGAAGCGGTAGCCGCCAGTCCCGAGGTCGAACTCGCTGATCCCGTGCGCCGCCGCCCACTGCAGGATCTCGACGATCAGGATCATGCCAGGCGAGTAGCGCGCGGCCTCCTCGTCGTGGGCGATGAACCAGGCGTGCAGGGCGCGCCCGTCGGTCAGGGCGTAGTGCGTCGCTAGGAGCTTGTCGCCGGCGCGCAGGGTGAACAACTGACCGCGGATTTCGCCCAGCGGCGCGGAGAACAGGTTGTGCAGCAGCCGCCGGGTCCAGTCCGCCTTGAAGATGTCGGTCTGTCGGCTCTCGGCGTAGCGTTCGCGCTTCCAGGCGACCATGGCGTCGAAGTCGGCCTGGATATCGGACGCCGGCGTGAAGCGGATTTCGCCGACTTCGCGCGCGAGCTTGCGTCGCTTCCTGGCGCAGTCGTTCAGCACGTTGCTGCCCGCCGCCTTCCGGTTGGCCACATAGGCGTCATAGCCGTCGCGCAGGCACACGACGTGGCTGGCGGCGCGGCCGCGCATGTAAGGCGTCATCTCCAGCTGGCTGGCGATCTGGGTGTCGAAATCCAGCCGGTGGACGCCGAACGCGCGCACCACCGTCCGCGGATCGAAGCGATAGCCGGCCTCCACCGCCGCGCCCTGGTAGTCGCACATGGGCGCGCCCACGGGCTGGGCGGCGAAACGCGACAGCCGGGCGGGCAGGAACCCCACCGGACGGCCATCCTCGCGCAGCACGGCGACTCGCGCGCGCCGGTCCGGCCCGTTCGCCCGAGCGCACTCCCGCGGCCAGTCCGGCGAGAAGAACGGGCTTATCAAGCCTATGGCCTGGCGCAGTTCCGACCAGCGGGCCGCATCGGCCGCCTTCAGGCCATCGGGCCTGACAACCTCGATGTCCATGGACACCCTTTCGCGCGACGGACGCAGGTCTAGTCCGACAAGCGTTACGGCGCGGTTTCGATGTCGCCGCGATCATGAGGCGCGTTCGCCTAGTCGAAGCGGTCGCCGAGATAGACGCGGCGCACCTCAGGGTTGGCCAGGATTTCCTCCGGCGCGCCTTCGAACAGCACCTCGCCGTCGTGCATGATCGAGGCGCGCTCGATGATGCCGAGCGTTTCTCGCACGTTATGGTCGGTGATCAGCACTCCGATCCCTTGGGTCTTCAGGTAGGTGATGACCTCGCGGATGTCGGTGATGGCCAAGGGGTCGATGCCGGCGAAGGGTTCGTCCAGCAGCATGAAGGCCGGCTCGCTGGCCAGCGCCCGGGCGATCTCGCAGCGCCGCCGCTCGCCGCCGGAGAGCGATACGGCCGGCGAGTTGCGCAGGTGCGAGATGCGCAGCTCGTCCAGCAGCCGGTCCACCGTCTCCTTGGCCTTGGCGTCGTCGGGTTCGCGCATCTCCACCACGGCGGCGACGTTCTGCTCCACCGTCATGCCGCGGAAGATGGACGTCTCCTGCGGCAGGTAGCCGACGCCGAGCCGGGCGCGCTGGTACATGGGCTGGGCGGTGATGTCCTCCCCGTCCAGGTAGATGGAGCCGTAGTCGGCGGCGACTAGGCCGGTGACCATGTAGAAGCAGGTGGTCTTGCCCGCGCCGTTAGGGCCGAGCAGCCCCGCGACCTCGCCCCGGCCCAGCCGCAGGCTCACGCTCTTGACCACGGCGCGGCCACGGAACGACTTGCCGATCCGGTCGACGAACAGCCCCTCCCGATGAAGGACGGCGTTGCGATCGAGGCTCTGGAGAGCGGCGGCCATCAGGGTTTGGCGGCGGGCTTGCCCGCTGCGGCCGGCTGCTGCTGCGGGTAGAGGATCACGCGCACGCGCCCGGTGGGCGCCTGCGGAGTGTCGGAGATCAGCTGGTTCTGGCCGGTCTTGCGATACATGATCAGCTTGTCGCCCTTGCCCACGCTCTTGCCCTGCACCAGCACCACGTGGCCGGTGAGGGTGATGGTGTCTGGGTCCGCCTCATAGAGCAGGTGGTCGCCGCGGGCGTTCTGGGTCGGGGTGATATAGTAGACGGGTCCTTCGGCCACGATGTGGTCGATGCCGCCCGCGTCCGAGCCGAACGGGCTGCCGGCGGCCCCCACGGCGACCGGTGCGCCCGGTACGGCCGCCTGCTTAGGCTTGTTGTAGACCCAGAGCTGGGGCGTGCGCAGGCGGGTGGTGTCGTTGATGACCTCCACATTGCCCTTGAAGATGGTCAGGTGCTGGGGCTGGAACAGCTCCACCCCTTCGGATGTGATGTCGATGGGCGCGTTGGTCTTGGCGCTCGGCGTCAGCCCTGGCGCGGAACCCGCAGCGGCAGGCGGCGGAGCGGCGGCGACGTGGGAGCCGCTCGGCGCGGACGCTCACCCGGGC
>CAXTUT010000152.1:0-5798 GCA_964247465.1 uncultured Caulobacteraceae bacterium
GGCTCCGCCTGCAGACCGGGCTCAACACGGTGCGGTGGCGTCTGGCCGAGCGGCTCGCGTACGCCCTGGGGGAGGGCGAGGCGGCCGGCCTGGCTGCGGCGGTCACCACCAGCCACCAGGCCTGGCTGAGCGAGGCGGACGCGCAGGACCTACGAGACTCCGGGCTGGCGCATATGCTGGCGATCGCGGGACTGCATACCGCCGCGGTCACGGGGTTCGTCTATCTCGCCACGCGCCTGTTGGTCGCCGCATGGCCTTGGCTCGCCCTTCGCGTATCGGGCAAGAAGCTGGCCGCCGCCGCCGGCCTGCTCGCCTGCGTCGTCTATCTGGCGCTGTCGGGCGCGCACCCGCCGGCGCGCCGCGCCGCCATCACAGCCGGGGTGGCCTTCCTGGCCATGCTCTGCGGGAGGCGGCCGATCAGCCTGCGCTCGCTCGCCCTGGCGGCGCTGGCGGTGCTGGCGCTCCAGCCGGTGGCCGTGGTGCAGCCCGGCTTCCAGATGTCGTTCAGCGCCACCGCCGCGCTGGTCGCCATGGCCGAGATCTGGCCCCGCCGCGCCGGACGCATCGCGGCGCCGTGGTTCATCGCCTGGCCCCAGCACGCGCGGGACTGGGGATTGGGCATGGCCGCAGTCAGCCTGGTCGCAGGCTTGGCGACCGCGCCCTTCGCGCTGCAGCACTTCAACCGCATGGCCACCTATGGCCTGTTCGCCAACTTCGCTGCGGACCTTGTGGCCAGCCTGATCCTGATGCCGGCGCTGGTGGTCTGCGCGCTGGGCGTGGCGTTGGGGCTGCCGAACGCCTGGCTCGCCGTCCCGCAGGCGCTGGCTGGGAGCGCGGCGAGGGCGATCCTCGCCATCGCCCACCTGTTCGCCACCCTGCCGGGCGCGGTGCGGACGCTGCCCAGCGCGCCGGAGCCGGCGCTGGCGATCGCCTTTCTCGCCATCGTCTTCGCGTGTCTGTGGCGGGGGCGGCTGCGATGGTTCGCGATCCCGCTGTCGCTCGCCGTCCTGGTGTGGCCTCGGCCGCCTGCGCCAGCCATCTGGATCGCAGCGGACGGCGACAACGCCGCGGTGGTGGAGGACGGCCGCGCGGTGGTGCTCAAGCCCACTGTGCGCGCCTTCGCCAGCAAGGCCTGGGCGACGCGGCGCGGGCTGATCACCCCCTTCGATCCGCAGGCGGAGGCCGAGCTGGCCTTCGACTGCGATCGCAGCGCCTGTGCGCCGCGCCCGGGCGTGACGCCGGCGCTGGGCGCCTGGTGGAGGCGGGGTGCGATCCCCGCGGCGCGGCTGGACGCCCTGTGTCAGGCGAGCGAGGTTCTGATCGTGCGAGGGCCGCCGCCCTCGCACGATGCTTGTCCACAGACCCTGATGCTGACCGAGATCGATTTTCGCCGTGGCGGGGCGGCGGAGCTTTATGCGGACGCCGGTCGCTGGCGCACGGTCTGGGCCAACACGGCCCGGGGCCTGCGTCCCTGGAGCCAGCCCGCCGCCGCGCCTGAACGCCGGCCGCCCCGACAGGACAGGACGCTATCGGCGTCCACTGAAACGCCCGTGTCGCCGGAGACGCCGAGCCGGTCCGATCTTAGTGATAGCGGCGGATGAGCCCGACCAGCTTGCCTTGGACCTCGACCTGGTCTGGGCCGAACACGCGGGTCTGGTACTTGGGATTGGCCGCCTCCAGGGCGATGGAGCCGCCCTTGCGGCGCAGCCGCTTCAGCGTCGCCTCCTCGCCCATCACCAGGGCTACGACGATCTCCCCGGTCTGGGCGGTGTCGCCCTTGCGGATGACGACGTAGTCGCCGTCCAAGATGCCGGCCTCAATCATCGAGTCGCCCTGCACCTCCAGCACGTAGTGCTCGCCGGAGCCGAGCAGCGCTTCGGGCACCGCGATCCGCTCGCGCTCCTGCTGGATGGCTTCTATGGGCGTGCCCGCCGCGATCCGGCCCAGCACCGCAAGCATCTGGGCGTCGTTGGCCGGCGCAGATGACGCCCCCGATGGGGTCGCCCCGCCGCCGCTGATGAGCTGGGGCCTGAACGCCTGTCTGCCGCGCCCGCCGTTGGGAGCGGCCTGCTCCGGCAGCTTGACCACCTCGAGCGCGCGCGCCCGGTGCGGCAGCCGCCGCAGGAACCCGCGCTCTTCAAGCGCGGTGATAAGCCGGTGGATGCCCGACTTGGACGCCAGATCGAGCGCATCCTTCATCTCGTCGAAGGACGGCGAAACGCCACTCTCCTTGATCCGCTCATGGATGAACATCAGCAATTCATGTTGCTTGCGCGTCAGCATGAGCCGTCCCACGAATCACCGGCGCACCCCGCGGAACGCCTCACGAACGTTCTGCCTACGTTCCCGAATCGTGTCAAGCGCCTGTGGATAAGTGAAGCTGGAGCGGCTCTTAGGCTTCGGCCCGGTGGTTGTTCGTGACCCTTCGCCCCACAAAGGTTTCCAGTGCCTGCGATCCTGGATCGATCCGGCTTGGCGGGCTTTCTCGGCTGATCCTCCTCAGCCGAAGCCCTCATGGGGGCGGATCACTTGCGGGGTCAAACCAGGCTTATCGGTGTTGACTGGAAAATCCAGATCGCCGACGGATCCTCTGGCGAATGCGTCAGCCAGACGTCGGCTCATATCTTCGCCGCCCTGCCGGATCCCTTCACGTCTTGTTTAACGAGCGGCAATCTCTGTTGACGGCGCTCAAACGAAGACGGCGTATGTCGATACGCCTGGGCGCAAACGCCATGATGCACGTGGCCCCGATCCGGCTGCTGAGCGTGCCTTGCGGAGAGTCAGCCGACCCTCCTTCAAGCACGGCGATCCTAATGGATCGTCATGCAGTCGCCACGGCGATCAGACCTTGGGAGGAATACTTGGATCAGGACTTCATCTCCACAGTCGCAGGCGCGCGAGAGGCGCTGGGCAAATCGGGCGAGCCGCAGAAGTTTGGCGCGAGTGAAGCGCCCCGCTACGAACTTTTCCACGCGGCGAGCTCCATCTGTTCGCAGAAGGTCCGCGTGGTGCTGGCGCAGCACGCCCTGCCCTACGTCAGCCACGACATGAACATGTTCGTCGGTCAGACCTATTTGCCCGGCTACGTGCGCTTGCGGATGCTGGGGTGCGAGCACTACGGCGGGGCGCTGGTCTCCCACCACACCGGCAGCACCTCGGCTGCGGCGCATGGATGCGACGGCGCGGTCGTGCCGACCCTCGTCGACTGGGCGACGGGCGAGGTGGTCGTCGACTCCCATCGCATCTGCCTGCACCTGGACACCCAGGTTGCGGAGGCGCAGCGGCTGCGTCCCGAGCGCCTCGCGACCCTTATCGACGAGGACCTCGACCTCATCGACCACATGCCCAACTACCAGATGCTGATGGGGCGGCCGGACAGCGGCGGGCCTTCAACGTCCACGCTGCTGAAGGACAAGGGGGGCGCCTTCTCGCGGAGGAAGGTCGCCTGGTGCGACCAGTACCTGGAAGAGTATGGAGATGATCCGGCATTGGCGGCCGCCTACACCGCAAAGCGCGCCAAGGAACTGTCTGCAGCCGACGAGCTGTTCTCCGCGGAGGCGATGCGGTCGGCTTACGAGCGGGCTGAGGCGGGACTCGTCGCGCTGGAGCGTAAGCTGGAGGGGCGTGGCGCGCGCTGGCTTTACCAGGACCGTCCGACGCTGGCGGATCTGTTCTGGGGCGTGGAGCTCTCGCGGATGAAGAACGTCGGCGTGGCGCACGTCTGGGAAGCCGGCCGCCTGCCAGCGGTGGAGCGGTTCTCCCAGGTGACGGAGGAGTTACCGGCGATCCGCACAGCGGTTTCCGACTGGCCGGGCGCCCTGTTCTAAGTAGAGGATGCGAGGCGCTGCAACCGCCGGCGGCGCCGCGCACGCCTCAGCCGCCGAGGCGATGGGCGAGGACCCAGACGGTCGACGTGGCCCGATGCGGAGACGTCGCCGCCCGTCTGGCGGCTTGCGCGTAAGGTGCGGCCGCCCATGCCCGACGCTGTGATCGAGATTGTCGACCTACGATAACGGCGGCGGATCACTAGCGCCGGTTTGCCATCGCGACGGCCATGTCGACGGGGCTCAGAGGTTTGCGGCCGATCCCGACCCGCGCAACACAAGACGCTGGGCAGGAACAGGGGGAGACATATGAGCCAGACCGATAAAGCCGCCCGGGACGTCCCGCGAGACGCCAAGCCTCTGTTTGGCCGCGTGTCCGGCCGAGCGAGCTCTCCTCGACGGGGCGCTTACGGGCCTTACCCGTTGATCGTCGCCCTTCACGGCGGCACGTACAGCTCAGCCTACTTCGACCTTCCCGGCTATTCGTTGCTGGACACGGCGGAGGCGCTGGACCTCCCCGTCCTCGCGGTCGATCGTCCAGGCTACGGCGCCAGCCCGCCCTTGCCGGTGGGGCAGGACACCCTGCAAGGCAACGCGGATTTCCTCGCCGAGGCGCTCAGAGCGGCCTGGGATGAGCATGGCGGCGCGGCGCGGGGCGTGTTCCTGATCGGGCACTCGATCGGCGCGGGCATCGCCATGATGATCGCCGCACAGGCGCTGGACTGGCCGCTGCTGGGGCTGGCTGTATCAGGCATTGGCCTGCGAACGCCGGACCAGTCCCGCGACGCATGGGCGGCGCTCCCGGATACGCCTTTCGTGGAGCTGCCCGCCGCGATCAAGGACGAGGTCATGTTCGGTCCTCAGGGCAGCTTCGGCCCAGACATGCCAGCCGCCAGCCATGCGGCGGACGCGCCGGTGCCGCGGACCGAAATCCTCGACATTGTCACGACCTGGCATCGCGACGTCGCCGACGTGGCCTCGCGCATCAAGGCGCCTCTCCACTATCGGCAGGCGGAGCAGGACAGGCTCTGGGTCGTCGACGAGGGCGAGGTGCGCGGCTTCGCCGCCGCCCTGTCGGCCAGTGCGCGCGTGGACGCGGCGATGCTGAAGAACACGGGCCACTGCATCGACTTCCACACGCTCGGCCCATCGCTGCAAATCCAGCAACTCGGTTTCGCCATGCAGTGCGCCGTCCAGCATGGCTGAAGGGCTGCTCGAGAGGGGGCGCGCCCGTCAGATCACGTCCCGCCGCTCCAGCCGCCTCGTCAGATGCGTCGAAGACGGCATGCGCGGTTGTCCTCCAGGGGCTTTGTGTCCAACGTGCGGCAGGGATAACCCGGCTGTATCAATGCCACCGCCATTGTATCTCCCGGTCGAGATTTGCGTAGCATAGCCTCACGTTGACTTCGGCGAAAACCGAAAAAGCTCGGCGCTTAGTTCGAGCAGAAAGATTATGGGGGGGGACTAGTCGATGCTAAAGCGCGCCTTATTGGCGTCGGTCGCGATCGGCGTGGTGGCATCGCCCGCCGTCGCACGGCAGGCGGATGCGCCTGCGACAGGCTCCGCCTCCAGCACGGTGGCCACGGCCGCCGCCCCGCCGACCAGCGGATCCGCACCCGTGGCCAGTTCCGCACCGGCCACGGGTCCGACCCCTGATCCTGCACCGATTCCGGCGCCCCAATCCAACACCCTGGGCGAGGTCGTCGTGACGGCGCAACGCCAGTCCGAGAACCTGCAGCGTGCGGCGGTCTCGGTCGACGCGGTGACCGGCGCCAATCTCACCGCCAACGGGGTCACCGACTCGACCACGCTGAGCAGCCTCGTGCCCGGCTTCTTCGCAGCGCCGGCCGGGGGCGGCAGCGCCTTCTACTTCATCCGTGGCGTCGGCAACTTCACCGCCAACCCGTATTCGGAAACCGCGGTCGCGGTGAACCTCGACAACGTCTACCTGGGCCTGGCGACCAGCGCCGCAAG
>CAXTUT010000153.1:0-5708 GCA_964247465.1 uncultured Caulobacteraceae bacterium
GTCGTGGTCCAGTCGCCCATGAGGGCAAGCACGACGCCGTCGCCGCTTCGCAGCAGCCTGAACTCGGCCGATCGATCCATCCAGACCCTTGCTTGATCCGCCACCGCTCACCAATTAGGCAAGACGGCTTTGAGATGCCAACCTTATCGGCAGTCCAAGAGCCGCCACCCTTGCATTATCGCCAAGCTTCCGTTGGGGCGCTAGAGCGAGCTTGCGTGGAAAAGTCGCACGCGTCATAAAGCGATAAGAGCGGGAACAGAGTTCGCACAACATCGATAGATAGCCAAGCGTACCGCTGCTCTTGTCTTCACTATCATAGTTTGTTGCAAGGACGCCGGAACAATGCCGGGTCGTTTGCCAGGCTGCAGATCGAGCTTGGAGCCGCGGAATACAACCCGAGTTATGCTGGAGAGGTGCTGGGAACGTTTTGCCCTCTCGCTGGTTTAACACAGCGCCGTTTTTCAACTCACATGCAGGATGACGACCTTGCCTGACAAGTCGCCGCGTTTCGCCGCACCCAGTGTCGCCTCTTCCATCATCGCCCCGACTGTTTTCGGGCATAGCGGCGGCGAAACCCTGATCTGCTTTTCCCACCTGCGCTGGAATTTCGTGTTCCAGCGGCCCCAGCACCTGATGACCCGCTTCGCCCAGACCAAGCAGGTCATCGTGTTCGAGGAGCCGATGGCGGCCGAAGCGGGGCTGGGCGAGAGCCTGGACGTGATCGAGGACGCAGGCGTCAGCGTCGTCACGCCCCGACTGCCCCAAGGCCTTTCGGCTGAGCAGGTCAACGCGGCTCTTACCCGGCTGCTCGACGGCCTGATCGCCGCACGCGGCGTCGAGCGTCCGATCGTCTGGTACTACACGCCGATGATGCTGGAGTTCTCCCGCGGCGTGGCTGAGACCGCGGCTGCGGTGGTCTACGACTGCATGGACGAACTTTCCAATTTCAAGTTTGCGCCCGAGCGGCTGCGCCAATTGGAGCGTGATCTGGTGGGTCTGGCCGACGTGGTGTTCACCGGCGGCTACAGTCTGTACGAGGCCAAGCGCGGCTGGCACGCCAATATCCATCCCTTCCCTTCCAGCGTCGACCGGGCGCATTTCGCAAAGGCGCGTACCCTCGCCAAGGCCGATGCGCCTGCCGACCAGTCCGCCCTGCCGCATCCGCGCCTGGGATTCTATGGAGTGATCGACGAGCGGATGGACCTGAAGCTGATCGGCGAACTCGCCGACGCGCATCCGGAGTGGTCGATCGTCATGGTCGGACCCGTGGTCAAAGTCGACCCCGTCGACCTGCCGCGCCGCGCCAACATCCACTATCTCGGCGCCAAGAGCTATGCTGAGCTGCCGGCCTATCTGGCCGGCTGGGATGTCGCGCTCGCCCCGTTCGCCATCAACGACTCCACTCGCTTCATCAGCCCGACCAAGACGCCGGAATATCTGGCGGGCGGCAAGCCCGTCGTCTCCACCGGGATCGTGGACGTTCGCCGCCACTATGGCGAGCTGGAAGCCGTCTGCGTCGCCGACAGCCACGCCCAATTCATCGTCGGCTGCGAGAGCGCCCTGGCCCTCGCCAAGTCCAAGGCCAGCACTTGGCGCGAGGCGGTCGACGAAGCCCTGGCCGAACTGTCTTGGGACAAGACCTACACCCGCATGGCCGCCCTGGTCGACGAAGCGGTGGTGCGCCACTCCCAAGGCGCCGCCCTGTCCAAGCCCGCGCCGGCCGGTGTGCAGGCCAAGGACGCGAGCCCGGTCGCCTCTCCCGCCGTGCTGCCGGCCGGGCGCAAGAGCCACTTCGACGCCTTGGTCGTGGGCGCGGGCTTCGCCGGCTCGGTGATCGCCGAGCGCCTGGCGGCGGGATCCAACAAGAAGGTCCTGTTGATCGACCGCCGTCCGCACGTGGCCGGCAACGCCTTCGACGTGCACGACGAGGCCGGCGTGCTAATCCACCAGTACGGACCGCACATCTTCCACACCAACTCCGACGACATCGTGCGCCACCTCAGCCGCTTCACCGGCTGGCGCACCTACGAGCACCGGGTGCTGGCCAGCGTGGACGGCAAGCTGGTGCCGATCCCGATCAACCGCACCACGATCAACATGCTCTACGGCCTGAACCTGACCACCGATGAGCAGGCCGCCGAGTTCCTGGCCTCGCGCGCCGAGCCGGTGGCCCAGATCAAGACGTCCGAAGACGTGGTGGTCTCAGCGGTCGGCCGCGAGCTCTACGAGAAATTCTTCCAGGGCTATACGAGGAAGCAGTGGGGCATCGACCCGTCGGGGCTGGACCGCTCGGTCACCTCGCGCGTGCCGACGCGCACCAATGTCGATGACCGCTACTTCAACGACAGCTTTCAGGCCATGCCGCGACTCGGCTTCACCCACATGTTCGAGAACATGGTGGACCACAAGAACATCACCATCGAGACCGCGACCGAGTTCGCCGACGTCAAGGACCGGGTGCTCTACGACCAGCTGGTGTTCACCGGCCCGGTCGACGAGTTCTTCGGCCACCGCTACGGCAAGCTGCCCTACCGCAGCCTGCGCTTCCAGCACGAGACCCACGACCAGGAGACCTTCCAGCCGGTCGCGGTGGTCAACTACCCGCACCCGGACGTGCCCTACACCCGCATCAGCGAGTACAAATATCTTACGGGCCAGAAGCACCCGAAGACGTCGATCACCTACGAGTACCCGAGCGCCGAGGGCGACCCCTACTACCCGATCCCCAACGCCGAGGCCCAGGCCCTCTACAAGAAGTACGAGGCCTTGACCGCCAGCCGCCCCGATGTGGCCTTCGTCGGCCGCTTGGCCACCTACCGCTACTACAACATGGACCAGGTGGTCGGTCAGGCGCTGGCCACCTACCGCAAGGTGCTGGAGACGCCGGCGGCGGTGTCGACGCGCGACGTGGGGGCGGCGGTGCGGGCCTGAGACTTGGGCGTCAGCCTGGCTGGAGCTCCGTCGCACGACCCGACGACAGGGTTATTCTCTCACCGTCGGACGACGCCGGCGTGATCCACGTCCCAACCGCCGCCTGGGCTCACCCGGTCTTCGACACTCTAGCCTGGAGCCTGGGCGGGGCCAGCGGATACGGGGCGTGGCGCTGGCGGTTGAAGGACCAAGCCCGGCGCATCGCCTCGGTCGCGGACGGGGGCTATTTCACGGCCCTGCTCGTCGGCACCGTGCCGGGCGCTTTCCTGGCGGGCTCCCTTAACACGTGGCGCGTATCGACAGCGGCGCTGGCCCACTCGATCGTCGGCGCTCTGGTCGGGGCCATCGTCGGCGTTGAGGTCTACAAGGCGCTTCGTGGCGTAAAAACCTCCACGGGCGTGCTCTTCGTAACGAGCTTTGCGGTCGGATGCACGGTGGGACGCTGGGGCTGTCTGTTCACCGGGCTGACCGATTACACCTACGGCGTCCCAACCGCGTCGCCCTGGGCGGTCGACCTGGGGGATGGCGTCGGTCGCCATCCCGTACAGGTCTATGAGAGCCTGTCGATGCTGGTCTTTCTGCTGGTGTGGTTGGCAGGACTGGCGGTCCGCGCGCCTTGGGCCATGCGTCGCGGCTTCTACGCGCTCTGCGTGTGGTATGGGTTGCAGCGCTTCGCCTGGGAGTTCCTGAAGCCCTACCCGCCCGTGCTCGGGCCGTTGAACCTGTTCCACCTCTTGTGCGGAGCGCTGGTCGTCTATGGCGTCGTCTACTTCCTTGCAGATCGCGGCCGCGAGCGCGCCGGCCACGCCTGAGCGCAGCGCCGCGCCTTATCTCTTCCTCGGCCAGACCACCAGCCTGTGCGAGACCTGCTACCGTCTGGTCCCCGCCAAGATCGTGGCGGAAGGGCAGTCTGTCTTCTATCTGAAGCGCTGCCGCGAGCATGGCGTGCAGAAGACCCTGATCGCCGACGATCTCGGCTATTGGAAATCTCAGCGCGACTGGGTGAAGCCGGGTGACCGCCCGCTGACGATCCAGACCCGCACCGAGCATGGCTGCCCGTGGGACTGCGGCCTGTGCGCTGATCACGAGCAGCACTCCTGCCTCGCCATCGTGGAGATCAACCAGGCCTGCAATCTGGCCTGTCCGGTCTGTTTCGCCGACAGCTCGCCGGCGCACGAGACCCACCGGACGCTCGCCGAGATCGAGGCCATGCTGGACGCGGTGGTGGCCAGCGAGGGCGAGCCGGACCTGGTGCAGCTCTCGGGCGGCGAACCGACGATCCACCCGCAGTTCTGGGCGGTGATGGACGCCGCGCGCGCCCGCCCGATCCGCCACCGCATGATCAACACCAACGGGCTGCGCATCGCGCGCGAGCCGGGTTTCGCCGAGCGGCTGGCCGACTACATGCCGGGGTTCGAGGTCTACCTCCAGTTCGACTCGCTGAAGCGCGAGGCGCTGATGGATCTGCGCGGCGCGGACCTGACCCGGGTGCGGATCGAAGCTCTGGAGGCGCTGGAGCGGGCTGGCGTCTCCACCACCTTGGTGGTCACGCTCAAGAAGGGCGTCAACGATGGGGAAATCACCGAGATCGTGCGCTTCGCCCTGCAGTGGCGCTGCGTGCGAGGAGTGACCTTTCAGCCGGTGCAGGACGCCGGGCGCAACACGGGCTTCGACGCCAAGCGCCACCGGATCGTGCTGACCGAGGTGCGGCGCGCCATCGCAGAGGCGGGCGTGTTCAGGCTGGAGGATCTGATCCCGCTGCCTTGCAATCCCGACCAGATCTGCATCGGCTACGGCCTCCGCCATGGCGCGGACGTGACGCCCATCACCTCGCTCCTGCCGCGAGAGATGCTGGTGGAGGCCGCGCCGAACACCGTGGCCTTCGAGGCCTTTCCCGAGCTGCAAACGCGGGTGTTCGACCTGCTGTCGCTGTCCACCGTGCAGGGGAACACGTCCGACAAGCTGGCGTCTCTGCTGTGTTGCCTGCCCGAGGCCGCCGTACCGCCGGGTCTGGCCTATGAGCACACCTTTCGCGTGGTGGTCAGCCAGTTCCTGGACCGCTTCAACTTCGACCTTGGCACGGTGAAGCGCTCCTGCGTCCACTTCGTCCAGCCGGACGGGAGCATCATCCCCTTCGACACTTACAACACCTTCTATCGCCCGGACGCACCGGGCGCTGCGGCGCTGGCGGAGGGGCGGGCGGCCGAACCGCAGTCGCGCGACGCTCGTGCAGCTCGCTTGGGGATCCCCAGATGAGCGGCGAAACCGACCGGCCCGACCTCGGCGAGCGGTTGATCGGCTACGTGCTCGTAACGGGCGGCGTCTTGATCGCGCTGCTCAGCGGCGCATGTTCTCTAGCCGTTCTAGCCACCGTTTCGGGCTCTGCGGCTCGCGGAGGGGCGGACTCCTACGTCAGCAGCCTTGTGATGGTGGCGGTGTTTGGCGGCCTCCCCTTCCTGGTCGGTTGCAGTCTGATCGCAGGCGGTCGCGCGCTCCTGCGACGCCCGCGCCGCAGGTTGGACACGGAGATCTTCTGAATCCACCGTCGGCAATGGCGATCAAACCAGCGCGTACGCCTCACCCAAGTCGCGGACGAAGCGCTCGAACTCCGCGGCCCGGCTGGCCTCGTCGGGGAGGCGCAACAGGAAGGAGGGGTGGACGGTGAGGAAACCGAGGGCGCCGCCCTCCACCTCGCCGACCACGCCGCGCTCGCGCGTCACCGCCATTGCGCGGCCGAAGACCGACAGCCCCGCGGTGGCGCCCAGCCCCCCCACCAC
>CAXTUT010000154.1:0-5706 GCA_964247465.1 uncultured Caulobacteraceae bacterium
GCGGTCGGCGATGCCGCGGATGCGCGCCGCCTCGCGCCCGTTCAGATCGCGCGGCGGGTGCGGCAGGGTCGCGCGTCGGCCGACCAGCGAGGGCGCCTCGCCGGAATAGACGATCTCCAGGTCGGGCGCTTCCGCCAGCGAGCGGGCGGCGTGGGCGAGGGCGCGCTTGAACGGTTCGGTCGGGGCTTCGGGCTTGGCGGCCATGCGAGGCTAGATAGCGGTCCAGAGGGCGGCTGGTAAGCGCCCGCTCGCCATCGGCGGAACCTCCTCCAAAGCTAAGCCGTTTTGCGAGGTAGCGTTTAAGCGTTCAACGGGAGACGAAGATGAGCGACAACCGGGTTGAAGGCGGTGGGCACAAGATCATGGGATCGCTGAAGGAAGGCGTCGGCAAGATGACCGGCGACGCCAAGCTTCAGGCCGAGGGCGTGGCGGAGAAGACGGGCGGGTCGGTCCAGAATGCGGCCGGCAAGGTCCAGGACGGCATGGCCAGCGAGCCGCACGCGGGCGTCGATCACGATCGCGTCGAGGGTTCGGGCAAGAAGTTCGGCGGCTCGGTCAAGGAAGGGCTCGGCAACCTGACGGGCGACGAGAAGCTGAAGGCCGAGGGCCACGCCGACAAGGCCGAGGGCGGCCTGCAGAACGCGTTCGGCGGGGCCAAGGACGCGGTCCGCGACGCCTTCAAGAAGTAGACGTTCCTAGAGTTTGTGATGACCCCTCTCCCAGTCCGGGAGAGGGGATTGTTGGAGCCTCGCGGATCGCGCCGCTATAAGCCGCGTCGTGACGCGTCTCTGGTCCTTCCTCACCAACCTCGACGCTCGCGCGTGGCGGGCGGCCGCGATGTCCTTCCTCCTGTTCGGGGGGGTGGGGCTCGTCTTCATGTTCGGCGCGCCGCTGATGGGCTTGAGGAGCGCGTCGGCGGTCCAGGCCTGGATGGGCGCCGGGGTTCATGGCCCCTGGGCGCTGCCCGCCGCCATCGCAGGCTTCAGCGTGCTGGCGTTCCTGGGCGTGCCGCAATTTCTGCTGGTGGCCGCTGCGGTGGTGGCGTTCGGGCCGTGGCTGGGTTTCGCCTACAGCTGGATCGGCAATCTCATCTCATCCGTGCTTGGCTTCTACGCCGGGCGGCGCATCGGAGCGACGTTCCTGCGCAAGCACGCCGGCAAGGGCGTCAACGATTTCGTGGACATGATCGGGCGGAACGGCTTCTGGGCCAGCCTGGTCGTGCGGCTGGTCCCCTCCGCGCCCTTCGTGGTGGTGAACATGGCCGCCGGCGTCACGCCGATGAAGGTTTCGCGGTTCCTCGCCGGCACCGCGCTCGGCAGCGTGCCTAAGATCGCGCTCGTGGCCTATGCCGGCGCCTCCGCCATCCACGCCCTGAACGGCGGCGGCCCGAGCCGCTGGGTCAAGCTCGCCGCGGTCGCTGCGCTTTGGCTGACGGTGGCCCTGGTCGCGCGGGGATGGCTGAAGCGCCAGGAGGCGCGACGTCAGCGCGAGATGGGCGCCACGCTCGAGGTGAACAGCAGCAGCCTCAGCCGCTCGCCGGTCGAATAGCTGACGCCGTCGACCTCGCCGCGTTGGCGCAGCGTGATCCCGTCGGCGCTCGCACGGGCGATGAAGGCCCCCAGCTGCTTGGCGCTGACAATCGCCATGGCGCAGGCGCGGTCGCGCGCGATCAGGTCTGCGGCCGACGCCACGTCGATCAGCCGCGTGGGCCCAGGCTCCAGGAACACCAGGCTCGGCTCGGCGAAGCGGGTGGAGGCCAGCACGCTGTCCGGGCAGGGCCTGACCCGCGCGGCCAGTTCAGCGATGCGCGGGGCGAGCCAGAGCGGCTGCAGCCCCGGCAGGACGTCGTCGTAAAGGCCCGAAAACAGAACCCAGGCCGCCACGACCGCCGCGCCCAGAGCCGCGCCGCGCGCGCCCTGCCTCACCAGCGCCAGCGCCACGACGCAGAGGGACAGCACGACGACGCCCAAGCCGATCGCCACCGGGTCCCATCGGTGAGCGTATCGCCAGACGAGCGCCGCGCCCGCCGCCGCCAGCAGCGCGGAGATCAGCAGCCAGAGCGCGGCGTAGGCCCACGCCAACCCACGTCGCCACGCCCCCGGCCGCCAGCCCTCGCCCGAGACCGCCGCGCCGGCCGCCAGGCAGGCGACGGCGGGATAGAGCGGCAGGACGTAGTGGGGCAGCTTGGTGCCCACGATCTCGAACATCAGCCAGGTGGGCGCGATCCAGGCCAGCAGGAACCGCACCTCGGGCCGCTTGCGCATTCGCCACGTCCAGGGCGCGGCGAAGGCCGCCGCCAGCGCGCCCGGCCAGAAGGTCAGGTTGAACAGCAGCAGGTAGTAGCTCGGCGGCTGGCCGTGGTGTTGCTCGCCCCGGCCGACCTTACCGAGCAGGTTCTGGCGCACCGCCTTGTCGAAGAAGGCGCCGTGGGTCTTCAGCCCGATGGCCACAAACCATGGGGCCGCGATCGCGATCATCAGAGCCACGCCCCAGCCCGCGTGCAGCCGCCTCAGCCACTCCGCCCGCCGGTCGGCCGCGCAGAGCGCCAGGGCGGTGGAGCCGCTGATGATCAGCGGGATCGGGCCTTTGAGCAGCAGCCCCACGCCCAGCGCCGCCCACAGCACGGCCGCATTGGCGCGCCCCGCGCCGCGGACCTTGCCGAGATAGGCCTGCAGCAGCGCGCCCTGCGCCGTAAGCACCGTCGCCAGCAGGCAGGCGTCTATCTTGGCCATGCGCGCCTCGAAGCCGAGCAGCACGCTCGCCGCCATCAGCAGGCCCGCGCCGACGCCCGCCTGCGCGTCGAATAGGGCAGCGCCCGCGCGCGCGGTCAGCAGCACCGCCAGCACCGCGGCGATCAGCGAGGGGAGGCGATAGGCCCAGACCGGCGCCTGTGCGCCCCCGAACAGCGAGGCGGACGCCGCTTCCAGCCAGTATATGCCGACCGGCTGCAGGTTGCGCGGCTGGTCCTGGAAGCGGATCTGGACGAAGTCGCGCGTCTGCAGCATCTGGCGCGTGGCCTGAAGATAGCGCGCCTCGTCCCGGTCGACCGGGGGCAGGTGGGCGCGTCCGGGCAGGAACAGGGCCAGCGCGACCAGCGCCAGCAGCAGATACTCCCGCCAGCCGATCGCGTCCTGCGGCCGACGGGACGCCGCGTCGGCCAGGCTCACGGCTCGCTCATGCGAGGTTCGTCCACCGACGCCGGCGCGCGGGTGCGCCGCGTCAGCCAGATCACGCCGAGCAGGTCCACGACGCCCACCAGGGCGCGGCCCCAGTTGGTGTATTTGGACTTGCCGGCCGTGCGCGCGCGGTGGCCGACTTCGCGGTTGATCAGGGGATGGCCGTAGCGGGCGAACAGGGCGGGCAGGAAGCGGTGCATGCCCTCGAAAACGGGGAGCAGCAGGAAGTCCTGCCGCCGGAACACCTTCAGCCCGCATCCGGTGTCGGGGCAATGGTCCTGCAGCACCGCCTGGCGAAAGCCGTTGGCGACGCGGGTGGCCACCAGGCGAGACCGCGGATCGTTGCGCCGCACCCGCACGCCCGCCACCAGCGGCGCGATCCCCGGCGCCGCCCAGGCCGCCTGCAGCATGGCGACGACGTCGCGCGGGTCGTTCTGGCCGTCGCCGTCCATGGTGGCGATCCAGGGGGCGCGGGCCGCCAGAACGCCGGTTCGCACCGCCTGGGACTTGCCGCACCGGCGCGGGTGGCGGACCAGCCGCACCCGCGGATCGGCCACAGCCAGGCGGGCGATCACCGCCGGCGTCTCGTCTGTGCTGCCATCGTCGACGAACACGATCTCGAAGGCGCCGAGCGGCTCGAGCGCAGCCAGGGTCTCGGCCGTAACGGCCTGAACGTTCTCGGCCTCGTCCAGCACGGCGATGACCACGGAGGCGCGCGGGGTCTCGGGCGCGAGGGACTGCATGAGCTTGACGCCGCTTGAGTGGATCGGTGGGATCGGAGACGGGTCAGGCGGGATAGGACGGCCCGGCCCAGCCTACAAGCGCGGACCATGCGTCGTCCGCGCGCGCAAGCCACGACTCGCGGCCCGAAGCTGACGCGATGCCGCAGCCCTGCGATGTTAACCTTGAACTGGCGGCCTCGCCGGGGCAAACCGGCGCATCCCGTGACAGGTGGCCCTGGCGTTAGAGCTGCGGGGAACGACGCGCCGGTCCTGCTCGCCTCATGGGGCTCTACGCCCGACGTCTTTCGCTCCGCACAAGGCCATCCATGTTCGCTTCGCTCTTCGGCCTGATCTCCAACGACATCGCCATCGACCTCGGCACCGCCAACACCCTGATCTACATGAAGGGCAAGGGCATCGTGCTGAACGAGCCGTCGGTGGTGGCGCTGCGCAACGTCGGCGGCCGCAAGATCGTCCACGCCGTGGGGATCGAGGCCAAGCAGATGCTGGGTCGGACCCCCGGCCACATGGAGGCGATCCGCCCCATGCGCGACGGGGTCATCGCCGACTTCGAGGTCGCCGAGGAGATGATCAAGCACTTCATCCGCAAGGTCCACAACCGCAAGGGCTTCGTGAACCCCAAGGTCATCGTGTGCGTCCCCTCCGGCGCGACCGCCGTTGAGCGGCGCGCCATCAACGACAGCTGCCTAAACGCCTCCGCCCGTCGGGTGGGGCTGATCGACGAGCCGATGGCGGCCGCCATCGGCGCCGGCCTGCCGATCCACGAGCCCACCGGCTCCATGGTGGTGGACATCGGCGGCGGCACCACCGAGGTGGCGGTGCTCAGCCTGTCCGGCATCGTCTATTCGCGCTCGGTGCGGGTCGGCGGCGACAAGATGGACGAGGCGATCATCTCCTACATGCGCCGAAACCATAACCTGCTGATCGGCGAGACCACCGCCGAGCGCATCAAGAAGGAGATCGGCGTGGCGCGCGAGCCCGAGCACGGCGAGGGGCTGGCCATCGAGGTCAAGGGCCGCGACCTGATGCAGGGCGTGCCGCGCGAGGTCCGCGTCACCGAGAAGGGCGCGGCCGAAGCGCTGTACGAGCCCGCCGCCCAGATCGTGGAGGCGGTGAAGGTGGCGCTGGAGAGCACTCCGCCGGAGCTGGCCGCCGACATCGCCGACAAGGGCATCATGCTGACCGGCGGCGGCGCCCTGCTGCGCGGCCTGGACACCGAGATCACCAACGCCACGGGGCTGCCGGTCACCGTCGCCGACGATCCGCTGTCGTGCGTGGCGCTCGGCTGCGGCAAGGTGCTGGAGCATCCCAAGTGGATGAAGGGCGTGCTCGACGCGACCCTGGCCTGACGCCTTTCCCCCGGTCCGCCAGGATCAGAGGGCGGGTGCGCCCATGACGCCGCGGCGGGGACAGGCGCCCGCGTGAGCCTGGCGCTCCGAGCCTACCGCAGCCTTACGGGCGCGCTCTAGCCGCTGTCGCCGGTCCTGCTGCGAGGCCGCCTCCGTCGCGGCAAGGAGGATCCCCTGCGGCTGGCCGAGCGGCTGGGCGTCGCCAGCGCGGCCCGCCCGGACGGACCGCTGGCGTGGCTGCATGGGGCGAGCGTGGGGGAGGGGCTGTCGCTGCTGCCGCTCGTCGACGCCCTGGCGGGCCTGAACAGCGCGCTGAGCCTGCTGGTCACGTCCGGCACCCGCACCTCGGCCGAGCTGCTGGGCCGCCGCCTGCCCGCCGCCGCGCTCCACCAGTTCGTCCCCGTCGACGGGCCCCGCGCCAGCGCACGTTTCCTGGAC
>CAXTUT010000155.1:0-5700 GCA_964247465.1 uncultured Caulobacteraceae bacterium
CGCCAGGAGCGGGAGGCAGGCGAGGCGGTTCAGCGGCATCGGAAGCTTTTTCCAGAGGACGGCGCATTAAAGACCGGGCGTCCTGGCGCAACAATGGCGCCTTGCGCGGGTTCCAGCCCTCACGCCGGGGACGCCGCCCCAGCCATTGCTGGTTCCCCGCCCGCCGGCCGTGTGGCTAGGGCCAGGGCGAAGGCGGCCAGGAACAGCAGCGTCGACAGATAGAAGGGGGCGCCGGCCAGCAGCGGGTGGTGGCCCTGAGTGACCAGGTGGTGGAAGATCTGCGTGGCTATGATCGGGCCGATCAGGCCGGTCATGGCCATGATGGAGGAGTTGGCGCCCTGCAGCCGGCCCTGCTCGTGGGGACCGATGCGCCGGGTCATCATCCCCTGCACGCCCGGCTGCACCAGCCCGACGATGGCGTAAAGCGGCACGCCGGCCCAGAACCAGAACCCGTTCGGCGCCCGGCCGTAGATGAACATGCCCGCCGCCCCGAACAGCAGGCCGATGTAGAGCGCGCCCCGCTCCTTGAAGCGCGCCACCACCGGCTTCACCAGCCGGCCCTGCACCACGATGTTGGCCAGTCCTATCCCGCCCAGGAACAGCCCGAGGCTCACCATGCTCCAGTGATAGCGGAAGCTGGTGTAGAGCACCGTCACGCTTTGCAGCGGCTGGAAGGCCAGGAAGTAGAGGAAGAACACGCAACCCAACTGCAGCAGGCCCGGATAGGCGGTCAGCAGCCGCAGTGAGCCCAGCGGGTTGGCGTTGGCCAGGCGGAAGGGCGCGCGCCGTTCCTTGGGCAGCGACTCCGGCAGCACGAACAGGCCGTACAGGCCGTTCAGGAAGGCCAGCCCCGCCGAGATCCAGAACGGCAGCCGCGGGTTGATCTGACCGAACAGGCCGCCCATCGCCGGCCCGATGATGAAGCCGATGCCGAACGCGGCGCCCATCAGCCCGAAGCTCGCGGCCCGGTCCTTGGGCGCTGTGATGTCGGCGATGTAGGCGTTGGCGGTGGAGAAGCTCGCCGCGGTGATCCCGGAGATCACCCGCCCCACGAACAGCCACGCCAGGCTGGGGGCCAGCGCCATCAGCACATAGTCCGCGCCCAGCCCGAAGATGGAGACGAGCAGCACCGGCCGCCGCCCGAAGTGGTCCGACAGCGCGCCCTGCACGGGCGACGCCACGAACTGCATCAGCGACCACACCGCGCCGAACAGGCCCACATAGTCGGCCGCCCGCCCCGCATCGCCGTGGGTGAAGCTCTCGACCAGCCGCGGCAGCACCGGGATGATCACCCCGATCGCCAGGATGTCCATGAGCGCGGTGACGAAGATGAACCGCAACGCCGCCTTGTGCCGCCTACCGGGCGGGGGCGAGCCGGCGGCTCCCGCTGCGGGATGCGCAGACGCGGCGTCGAGCGGCGGGAGGGGGGCTTCAACCATGGCGGCCTTATACGCGCCGCAGACGCCGTCGCCAGCCGCCAAGCTGTCGCTCAGTTCGACACGTGGGCGACCTTCTGGGTGGCGGCGAACAGTTGCTGCAGCTTCGCGATCAGGGCTGGGCCGTCGCTTGCCTCGAAATAGTAAGGCCAAGACGTGGAAGTGGTGCCCGATGTGCAGGCCTTCAAGTTGTTTTGTATGGCGGTAAGATAAGGATTTACCAGACTAGCAAAGTTCGACTCCAGGCCCATGTTCGGGTCATTCTGATTGTAGATTTGATTATAGGTCGTGTTTATGACACCTACCGTTGCGTTCTTTTGAAGCGCCACACAATCGTTGGCGTTGAAGGCTGCCGTCGGATGGTTGTTAGCGGTATTGCCGCTGTTGTCCGAGAGACCGTCAGTGATGATAAATACGTAATTTACCGGATGCGATTGCGTCGCGCCGTTCCCGTTCGCCGGCAGGGTGGAGGCGAAGGCGGCGATTTCGTCGTCGAAGTCGGTGTCGCCATACCCACCCGCATTGTTGTCGCCAAGGTCGATGGTCGCTGCCGCCGCGCTCAATGCGCTGTAGTTGGAGGACGGAGTCGAGACCGTCGTAATATAGCTGCCGGAGCCTGGGCCATGGTTGATCTCGTACAATCCAATCTGGATGTTTGCGTATCCTCCGGATTGACTCTGGGCTTGGGTGATCGTGCTTTGTATAGCCGAAATCGCAGAGTCGATGCGCAGATTGATCGACGACGTGAATAGAGGCTTGCCGCAATTGTCCAGCAGCGTGTTGTGGGCCAAGGCTTCGTTTGAAGAGGGTATGGTCTGAGCCGGCTTCTGACAGGCCGCCGGTATAGCGATCGTCTGCGTCGATCCCGAACAGCAGACGACGTATGCGGGGACGTGACAGCCAAACACGCAGCCTGCCTCGTGACCCGTTCCCTGTCCGGCGTCAGACACTCGAGCATAAAGGCTCGTCATATCCGTAGCGGTGGCGGCGATACCCATCGACTGGGAGACGTCCACCAGGATGTAGTAGTTGACGTAGGTCGGTGTCGAAGCGACGGCTTGGGCGTTCACCGTCAAAGGAATGGTCTTGATGCCCTGAAATCCTGGCACGAGGCTGGCGATGCCAAGAAAGTAGGGGATGAACGTGGCCTTGACGACCAACGACGAATAGACGTTCGCGCCTTGCCTGCAGACGATGGTCGAGCCGCTGCAGGCGTTTCCGGTCACCGTCGGTAGGGTGACGTCCTTCGCGGTGCTCCAGTTGGCGTTGAACACACCCATGGTGTTGAGCGAGGTCACGGCGTCCGGCACAGGACCACCGGCCGTCAACAGGTTGGCGGCCTCGTACCCGGGCGAGTAGCGGGCGATGGCGGCGGTCGCCGCCGCGTCGGCCGCCTGCTGGAGCTGGGCGCGTCGGAGCGACGCGTTGGTGAAGTCGATCGCGCCCCCCGCCGCAAGGACCAGGACGGGCAGGACCAGCGCGAAAATCATCGCGACGTTACCAGCGCGGCCTCTAAGGCTCTTCCAGTGCAGGCGCACGCCATCCCCCCCCTCGAACGCGCGCGAGCATGCGACATCTAAGTGAACGTCCGTTTAAACAGGCTCGGCTTTCTCGATGGAGGAAGTCGCGTTAACGTCCCGCAGATGCCCCTGACCCCCTTCCACATCGCCTTCCCCGTGGACGACCTGGAGGCCGCGCGCGGCTTCTACGGCGAGGTGCTGGGCTGTGCGGAGGGGCGCAGCGCGCCGGACTGGATCGACTTCGACCTCTTCGGCCACCAGATCGTGGCCCACCAGGCGCCGCCGAGAGCTGCGGCGGACCACTCCAATCCGGTGGACGGCCACGACGTGCCGGTGCCCCACTTCGGCGTGGTGCTGGACATGGAGCGCTGGCGCGCCCTGGCGCAGCGCCTGCAGGCGGCCGGCGTGCGCTTCGTGGTGGCGCCGCACATCCGCTTCGAGGGCCAGGTCGGCGAGCAGGCGACCCTGTTCCTGCACGATCCCGCCGGCAACGCGCTGGAGTTCAAGGGCTTCGCCGACATGGACCAGCTGTTCGCGAGGTGAGTAGGATCGCCCTCCCCGCTGCGGCGTTACGGCCACGCTAGGTTGGCGGCTGGGGGCAGGCCATGACGCAGACGCTGACCGAGGAGCCCGAAGCCCGGCCCCAGACGCCCAAGCCCCTGCCCGCCCACGAGGCGCACGAGGGCGGGCCGGTCCCGGTGATGGCGCTGACCGCGCTCGGCATCGTCTTCGGCGACCTGGGCACCAGCCCGCTCTATACCTTTCAGACCATCCTGCAGGCGACCGGCTCCCACGTCGACCGCGCGGCGGCGCTGGGGATCCTGTCGCTGGTGTTCTGGACGCTGCTGATCACCATCTCGGTGAAATACTGCATCTTCGTCATGCGCGCCGACAACCATGGCGAAGGCGGCATCCTGGCTCTGATGTCGCTGGTGGGCGCCAACACCTGGCGGCGGGGGAGCTATGTCGGCGCGGCCATGGGCCTGCTCGGCGCCGCCTTGATCTATGGCGACGGAGTGATCACGCCGGCGATCTCTGTGCTGAGCGCGACGGAGGGGGTCAACGTGGCCACCTCGGCGCTGAAGCCGTTCATCCTGCCGGTCGCGGTGGCCATCCTGCTGGGCCTGTTCGCCGTTCAGCGCTTCGGCACCGCACGCATCGGCCAGGCGTTCGGTCCGATCATGCTGGCCTGGTTCCTTGTCATCGGAGCGCTCGGCCTGATGCAGGTGGTGGCGCAGCCGCAGGTGCTGGTGGCGGTGAACCCGGCGTACGGCGCCGCCTTC
Organism: uncultured Caulobacteraceae bacterium; assembly: GCA_964247465.1. Classification (GTDB taxonomy): domain Bacteria; phylum Pseudomonadota; class Alphaproteobacteria; order Caulobacterales; family Caulobacteraceae; genus CAHJWH01. The sequence continues at coordinate 4,240 of CAXTUT010000155.1, forward strand.
CTGGTCCACAGCGGGCCGGCGGCCCTGCTGATCCTGGGCGCGGTCTTCCTTTGCGCGACGGGCGGCGAGGCGCTCTACGCCGACATGGGCCACGTGGGGCGGCTGCCGATCCGGCTGGCGTGGTATGGGATCGTGCTGCCGGCCCTGCTGCTGAGCTACGCCGGCCAGGCCGCGGCGGTGATGGCGCACGGCGGCGCGGGCGGGGTCAACCCCTTCTTTCTTATCGCGCCTCACTGGTCGATCTATCCGATGGTCGCGCTTTCCACCGTCGCCACCATCATCGCCAGCCAGTCGATCATCACCGGCTCCTTCTCCATGACCCGGCAGGCGATCCAGCTGGGCTGGCTGCCGCTGCTGAACGTGCGCCAGACCTCGGGCAAGTCGTACGGGCAGATCTACCTGCCGGTGGTGAACTGGATGATGGCGGCGGTGACCCTGGCCATCACGCTGGCCTTCCGCAGTTCGGAGCATCTGGCGGGCGCCTACGGCACGGCGGTCTCGACGACGATGATGCTGACCACGCTGCTGCTCTACCGCGCCATGGGCAAGGTCTGGCGCTGGCCGGCGGCGGTGGTGTGGGGCGTCACCGGCGTCTTCCTGGTGGTGGACGTCAGCTTCTTCTCCGCCAACCTGTTGAAGCTGCTGGATGGCGGCTGGGTGCCCCTGGCGCTCGGCGCCGTCGTCTTCATGGTGATGATCACCTGGCGCCAGGGCGTGCAGAGCGTGCGCGACAAGCTGGTCAGCGAACAGGAGCCGATCGGCGCGTTCGTCAGCGGATTGGAACGCGACGCCATCGCGCGGCCGCCGGGGGTCGCGGCCTTTCTCACCCGCTTCGGCGACCGTACGCCGCCTTTGATGAGCGAGTACGTCAAGCTGACCGGCAGCCTGCACAAGACCGTGATCGCCCTGTCGCTGAGTTTCGAGGCGCTGCCGCGCGTCGCGCCAGAGGACCGGGCGGACTTCTCGCGCGTGGCGGACGACTTCTGGCGGGTGAACGTGCGTTACGGCTTCATGGAGGATCCGGACCTGGGCGCAGGCTTGGAGGAGCTCAAGGCGTTTGGCGAGAAGGTCGACCTGTCCCAGGCGCTCTTCTTCGGCACCCGCGACTACGTGACCCGCGACGCGCATCCGGTGATGGGCGGATGGCGCACGAGCCTTTTCGCCTTCCTGTTCAGAAACGGCGTGCGCATCACCGACCGCTTCAACCTGCCCGCCGACCGCACCATCGAGATCGCGCGGGAGATCAAGATATAGCGCCACGGCGGCGCGTCTGGCCCCTGCGCGCCGATGCGCGAGCGCGCGACCCGCTCCCGCCCCGGCGCAGCGCGTCTTTTCCGACCCGATCCGCAGCCAGGCTTGCGCCCCGCCCCTTATGCCGCTATCTCCCCCGCCTCGTTGAAGAGCAGACGCGCCCGTAGCTCAGCTGGATAGAGCATCAGACTACGAATCTGAGGGTCGGAC
>CAXTUT010000156.1:0-5683 GCA_964247465.1 uncultured Caulobacteraceae bacterium
GTGGTGGGGGTGAAGCCCGAGCGCTCCTGGGCGCGCTTCCAGCCCGGCGAGGTGTAGCTGGAGGCGAACGCCGGGGCGTCGTCGAAGCGGCTCTTGGCCTCCATCATGCCGGGACCGCCGCCGTAGTAGCCAGTCTCGCTGGTCGCCTCCACGCTCGCGGGCGGCAGTTCGTCGACGAAGCGCGACGGCAGTTGCGAGGTCCAGCGGCCGTAGACCTGGCGGTTGGCGGCGAAGGAGATGCGGGCCTGCTCGCGGGCGCGGGTGACGCCGACGTAGGCGAGCCGCCGCTCCTCCTCCAGCCCCTTCTCGCCTTTCTCGTCCATGGAGCGCTGGGAGGGGAAGACGCCTTCCTCCCAGCCGGGCAGGAAGACCAGCGGGAACTCCAGCCCCTTGGCGGAGTGCAGCGTCATGATCTGCACGCTGTCGGAGCCCGCACCCCGGTCGAGGTCCATGACCAGGCTGACGTGCTCCAGATAGGCGGTCAGGGTGTCGAACTGGGCCATGGACTGGACCAGCTCCTTCAGGTTGTCGAGCCGGCCCTGGCTCTGCGGCGAGCGGTCGGCGCGCACCATGTCGGTGTAGCCGCTCTCCTCAAGGATGGTCTCCATCAGCTCGGGATGGCGCACGGTCTGGCTGAGCGTGCGCCAGCGGTCCACGTCGCGCAGGAAGGTGGACAGAGCCGCGCGGGTCCGGGCGGGCAACTCGTCGGTGGCGACCACGCCCCGGGCGGCGAGCGAGGCGGAGAGGCCGTGGCCGCGCGCGACGGCGAGGAGCCTCGAGACGCTGGTCTCGCCGACGCCGCGCTTGGGCTGGTTGACGATGCGCTCGAAGGCGAGGTCGTCGTCCTCCGAATTGACCAGCCGCAGGTAGGCGTGGGCGTCGCGGATCTCCGCCCGCTCGAAGAAGCGCGGTCCGCCGACCACCGTGTAGGGGATCTGCAGCAGCACGAACCGCTCTTCGAAGCTGCGCATCTGGAAGGAGGCGCGCACCAGGACGGCGGCGTCCCGGTACTTGCCGCCGCGGGTTTTCCAACGCTCGATCTCGTCGGCGACTTGGCGGGCCTCCGCTTCGCCGTCCCAGACGCCCGTGACACGCACCTTTTCGCCGCCTTGCGCCTGCGTCCACAAGGTCTTGCCCAGCCGCCCCTTGTTGGTGGCGATGAGGCCCGACGCCGCGGCCAGGATGTGCTCGGTGGAGCGGTAGTTGCGCTCCAGCCGGATCACGCTCGCGCCCGGGAAGTCGCGCTCGAAGCGCAGGATGTTGTCCACCTCGGCCCCGCGCCAGCCGTAGATGGACTGGTCGTCGTCGCCCACGCAGCAGACGTTGCGCCGCCCCTGGGCCAGCAGGCGCAGCCACAGGTACTGGGCGACGTTGGTGTCCTGGTACTCGTCCACCAGGATGTAGCGGAACCGCTCCTGGAAGGACTGCAGCACGTCGGCGTGGCCGGTGAAGAGGGTCAGGCAGTGCAGCAGCAGGTCGCCGAAATCGCAGGCGTTCAGCGTGCGCAGGCGGGCCTGGTACTGGGCGTAGAGCGCGACGCCGCGGCCGTTGGCGAAGCTCTCGCCCTCCGCCGGCGGCGTCTTCTCCGGCGTCCAGCCCTTGTTCTTCCAGCTGTCGATGAGGCCCGACAGCGCGCGCGGCGTCCAGCGTTTCAGGTCCAGGTTGTCCGCCTCGATCAGCTGCTTGAGCACGCGCTGCTGGTCGTCGTCGTCCAGGATGGTGAAGCTCGACTTCAGCCCGACCAGCTCCGCGTGGCGGCGCAGGATCTGGGCCGAGACGGAGTGGAAGGTGCCGAGCCAACGCAGGCCCTCCGCCTGGCCGCCGATCAGGTGGCCTATCCGCTCGCGCATCTCGCGCGCGGCCTTGTTGGTGAAGGTCACGACCAGGAGCTCCCACGGCCGCGCCCGGTTGTGGTTGAGGATGTGGGCCAGCCGCGTGGTCAGCACCCGGGTCTTGCCGGTGCCCGCTCCGGCCAGCACCAGCACCGGCCCCTCCGTCGCCTCCACAGCGGCGCGCTGCTCCGGGTTGAGGCCGGCGAGAGGGTCAGGCGGCGGCGCGTCCACGCGGGCGAGGTCGGAGATGCGAGCGGCCGGCGCGCCGGCCGCTGGACTGGATGAAGGCGGAGAGGGATTCACTCCCTCGATGTAGCACGCGCGGGCCCGGACTTAAGGGGCGAGGAACCGGGGCATTAACCGTCCGTTCCGCCCACAACGAAGCGACGAGGGGCTCGATGACCGATCCGCAACCCAATCCCAGGGTTTCCAATAAGATTTCTCCCCTCGCGGTGATCGTCGTCGTCATTCTCATCGGCTTTGTCGTGGTCGCCTTCGTCAAGGAGCGCGCCCGGCGCGAGACGCCCTCAGGCGCCAGCGCGCCCGTGGCCGCCGCCCCGCCGACGCGAATGCCCCATCAGCCGGACCTGCCTGATAAGCTGGCTCCGCGGGCGAACACCAACGACGCCGCGGTTGCGCCCCCGACCGGCGACGAGGTCGGCAATCCCGGGCACGCTGGCGCGGGAAACAGCGGCCACTAGAGCCTTGGATCGGTGTCTTTCAGCGCCCAGGCGAGCGCCGCCAGGCGGCAGGCGGAGGCGAGGGGACGCGTCAGGCGCGCCTCGTCCACATCGCGCACCAGTTGGGCGAGCTTGATCCCGCGCTCGGCGGCGATCGCCTGCAGCACGGCCCAGAACTCCGGCTCCAGGGCGATCGAGGTCTCGTGGCCGCTGAGCGTAACGGACTTTTTCTGGAGCAGGGCCATGACGCGAGGGCTTCCACGGGCGGCGCCAGCCGATGTAATCCTTGGTCCACGCGGGTCCAGGCTGTTGTTGGGCAAGGGCGGCGTTCGGGAGACGGTATGACGACGCCGAAGCTTATTTCGCTGACGACCGCCACGCCGCCTTACGTGCTCGACCAGGACGAAGCGGCCGAGCTGGCCGCCAAGGTGTTCCAAGGCCAAGTGTTCCGCACCCCGGACCTGATGTCCATCTTCAAGAACACCGGCATCGACGCGCGCCGGGGCGTGCGTCCGCTGGAGTGGTACGCCCAGCCCCATGACTGGGCGGAGCGCAACAGCGTCTATCTGGAAGGCGCCGAGGCGCTTTACATCGAGGTGGCCGAGACAGCGCTGAAGGCGGCCGGCATGGTGGCCGGCGACATCGGCCAGCTCGTCACCGTCTCCTCCTCCGGCATCGCCACACCGAGCCTTGAGGCGCGGGTGGCCAAGCGCATGGGGTTCCGCGCCGACGCGCGACGCACGCCGGTGTTCGGGCTCGGCTGCGGCGGCGGCGTGGCGGGGCTCGGCCTGGCCGAGCGGCTGGCGCGGGCCGACCCGGACCGGCCGGTGCTGCTGGTGATCGTGGAGCTGAGCACGCTCGCCTCGCGCCCGGACGCGCCGTCCAAGGAGAACATCATCTCCATCGCCCTGTTCGGCGACGGCGCGGCGGCGGCGGTGATCTCGGCGCAGCCCGGCGCGGTCGGCCGCTCCATCGAGAGCAGCGGCGAGCACCTGTGGCCGGACAGCCTAGACGTGATGGGCTGGCGCATCGACCCGGTCGGTTTCGGCGTGCTGCTTTCCCCCACCGTGCCGAGCTTCGTGGAGCGGCGGCTGCCGGAGGCGGCGATGGGCTTCCTGCAGCGCGCAGGCCTGAAGCCCAGGGACGTGTCCCGCTACGTCTGCCATCCCGGCGGCGCGAAGGTCGTGCCCGCCATCGAGGTGGCGCTGGAGCTTGAGCCCGGTTCGCTGGACGTGGAGCGCGAGGTGCTGGCGGAGTTCGGCAACATGAGCGCGCCCACCGCCCTGTTCATCCTGGACCGGGTGATCCAGCGGGGCGGCGAGGGCGACGGCCGGCTGGTGGTCAGCGCCATGGGCCCAGGCTTCACCGCCCATTTCGTCTCCCTGGCCGCGGCGGTTTGAGCGTGGCGCCGGCGATCCTGCTGCTCGTCTTCGTCACGCTGCAGCGGATGGCGGAGCTCGCCTGGAACCGGGGCAACGAGGCGGGTCTGCGCGCCCGGGGCGCGGTGGAGGCGGGGGCCGGCCACTATCCCGTCATGGTGGCGCTTCATAGCCTCTGGCTGGCGGCGCTCTGGGTCTTCGGCTGGAACCGGCCTCTGGTCTGGGCGTGGGTGGCCGTCTACGTCCTGCTGCAGGTCGGGCGAGTCTGGGTTCTGGCGACCCTTGGCCGTCGCTGGACCACGCGCGTGTTTGTGGTGTCCGGCGAGACCCTGGTGCGGCGCGGGCCTTACCGCTTCGTCAGCCATCCTAACTACGTCGTGGTGGCGCTGGAGATCTTCGTCCTGCCGTTCTGTTTCGGCCTGACCGTCCTGGCGTTGGTCTTCGGCGTGGCGAACCTGGCCCTGCTCGCCTGGCGTATCCGGGTGGAGAACCGCGCGCTTCAGGCGGCCGTGCGCCCCTGATCTGAGCGGCTGCGCCCTTCGCCCGCCACCGGCTTAGCCATTTCTACGCGGCCGCTTTGTCGCCGCAGCGTGCAGCGCGGACGCATCGCGGCTATCCTCATGGGCGAGGCATCGGCTTCAAGGACGTAGAATGCGGCGCACCTTCATCGCGACCCTCGTCATGGTCGCCTCAGCAAGCGTGGCGCACGCCGCCGATCCGCCCGGCGACAAGCCCACCCAGCCCTATGTCGACCTGCAGACCATCGGCGTTCCCGCCGTGGTGGGCGGCCGACTGGTCAACTACGTCTTCATCGAGATGCGCCTGATGTTGGCCAAAGGCGTGGACGCCTCCAAGATCCAGTCGCGCGAGCCCTTCCTTCGCGACGCCTTCGTCCGCGCCGCGACGCGCACGCCCTTCAACCCGCCGGGCGACGGCGTGCACCTGCAGGACGTCCGGCTGAAGGCGGAAATGATGAGGGACGCGGCCGCCGCGGTCGGTCCCGGCAAGGTCGTGGCCGTGGTGCTGAAGTCTGAGACGCCGCAGCGCCGCACGGGCGTGCCCGGCGGCGCTTAGCTTCATCCTAGATCAGGGCCGAGTGGGCTCGTCCGGATGGGCCTTGGCGCGCTCGATGCCCGTTTGGATCATCTCGACGGCCAGCTCGACGCCGTCCCAGCGGACCACATCCACGTTCTTGCCTTTCTCCAAATCCTTGTAGTGGGCGAAGAAGTGGGCGATCTGCTCGGTCAGGATCGTCGGCAGGTCCGTCCAGCTCGACACGTCCTTGTAGAAGGGGTGCAGCTTGTCGACCGGCACCGCCAGGATCTTCTCGTCGGCGCCCTTCTCGTCGCTCATCAGCAGCACGCCGATCGGGCGGCAGCGGATCACCGCGGTGGGCACCACGGGCGTGGAGCTGACCACCATGATGTCCATGGGGTCGCCGTCCTCGGCCAGGGTGTGGGGGATAAAGCCGTAGTTGGCCGGATAGAACATGGCCGTATGCAGGAAGCGATCCACGAAGATGGCGCCGGACTCCTTGTCGATCTCGTACTTCACCGGCTCGCCGCCCTGGGGGATTTCGATCACGGCGTACAGGTCGTGCGGCGGATTGGGGCCGATTGGGATCTTCTTGAGGTCCATAGGGTCCAGCGTCTCTCGGATGGGTCCGCGGCTATAGCACGCCCGCACGGCAAGAAAAGGCGAGCGGTCCCAGCGTCGGAGAGGCGGTCAGGAGGGGTCGGCCTCGGCGGCGGCGAGCCGGCGGGCGAGCCCCGCGCTGCGTGCGGCCACCGCC
>CAXTUT010000157.1:0-5679 GCA_964247465.1 uncultured Caulobacteraceae bacterium
CCGTCCGCGCGACGAGGGACTGCGCCCTCGACACGATGCGGGCGAGCAGGCCGCCGAGCCGCCGTTCACCCTCTACGCACGCCTGTGCAGCCGGCTCGACGCCGATGGCCGTTCGATGCGCCAGCGCTTCGTGACCCGGCTGGGGGCCGAAGCCGGCGACGCGCTCGACGAGGTGCTGGCGCAGGCCCTGGCCGCGGAGGGACGCGGCGTACGCGACCTGGAGCGGTTCGCCGACCACATCGCCCGTCTCGACATCACGGTGAAGCGCGAGATGGACGCGACGCGCGAGCCGGGGCAGGGCGGCGAGGTCCGCATCATGACCGCCCACAGCGCCAAGGGGCTGGAGGCGCCCATCGTTTTCCTGCCCGAGACGGTAAGCGGCGGCGCGCCGAGGGGCTCGCCGCTGCTGGAGACCGCCGACGGCGGCTTCCTCTGGTGCGCGTCGGGTAAGAACGACTGCGAAGCTTCGGCCCAGGCGCGCGCTTTGAGGGAAGCGAAGGCGGCGCAGGAGGACCTGCGGCTGCTTTACGTCGCGCTGACCCGCGCCCGCGACCGGCTGGTGATCGCCGGGCGGGTGAACGCCAAGGCGGACGTCGATAAGCTGAAGGGCTGGTGGGCGCCGATGCGCGACGCCTTCGAGCATCCAAGCCTGGCGCAGGCCGTGCGCGAGGTGGAGATCGACGGGCGACCCGTCAGGCGGTTCGGCCTCGATCCCGCACTACAGCCGCTATCCCCGGCGAGCGTCGAACCGTCGGCGGCTCCCGCTTGGCTCGGCCGGTTCGCGCCGCAGGAGGCCGACGACAGCCCCTCGGCCCCCTCCGCCGTAGCGGCGCGCGGCTCATCTCCCGGGCCGTCGCCGCTGTCGCAGCATTCCGGTTTGGGACGGTTTCGGCGGGGCGAGCTCATCCACCGCTTGCTTCAGCTCCTGCCCGACCTTGATCCTGCGTCGTGGGATGCGGCCGCCGCGCGCCTGTTGGACAAGGAGCGCGATCTGGAGGCCGACCAGCGCCACGAAATGGCGGCGTCCGCGCTCGGCGTGCTGCGCGATCCGCGCTTCGCCGAGGTGTTCGGCCCGGGGTCTCGGACGGAGGCGTCGGTGGCGGGCGGTTCGCCAGACCTGCCGCCCGGGTATGCGGTGTCTGGGCGCGTGGACCGGATGCGGGTCACGCCCGAGCGCGTGCTGGTGGTCGATTTCAAGACCAACCGCCCCTCGCCCGATCGGATTGAGGACGCCGATCCGGCCTACATCGCCCAGATCGCCGTCTACGCCAGCGTGCTGGGCGCGATCTTCCCGAACCGGCGTGTGGAGGCGGCCCTGGTCTGGACCGACGGTCCCAAGCTGATGGCCGTGCCAGAAAAGCTGGTGGCCGCAACCCTTCGCACGCTTGGCCCGAGGCCTGCTTGACGCTTGATCGCGGGCCGCGGGGGGCTACATGGAGCGCCCTGGAGCGAACGATCGCCGCCGCGGCGGTCCCGCCCCTCTCGGAGCATGGCCATGAGCACGGTGAAGGTCACCGACGCCGATTTCGACAGCGCAGTTCTTGGCGCCGACCAGCCGGTGCTGGTCGACTTTTGGGCGGAATGGTGCGGGCCCTGCAAGCAGATCGGTCCTGCGCTCGACCAGATTTCCGAGGAGCTGGCCGGCAAGGTCACCATCGCCAAGGTCAACATCGACGATAGCCCCACGACCCCGTCGCGCTACGGCGTGCGCGGTGTACCGACTTTGATGCTGTTCAAGGGTGGCCAGATGGCGTCGATGAAAGTCGGCGCCATGCCCAAGTCCAAGATTTTGGAATGGCTAGGCGAAGCGGGCGTCTCCGTAAGCCCCGCCGACCGCGTTCAGCTTCCAGGCGGCGCGGCCTAGGCGTCATTGAAAACGCGGACCGTTGCGCCGACTCGTTTCCTCTCGTTAAGCTTTATGGCCTAGTCGTCCCTAGGCGCTCCGAGTCGATCGAACGCTCACGATCGATCGGGCTTGGGGTCCACGTTCCGACCCTCTCGATACGTTCGAGCGGCCTTATCGCCGCCCGTGCGTTGAAGGGATGAACAGGGAGGCTGGGAATGCCGACGGCTGAACATTGCCGCAGCATGGCTGAGGAGGCCGATCGACTGGCCGCTGTCGTCTCCTATGCGCGCGACAAGGCGCGGCTACGCCAACAGGCGCAGGCTTGGCGTGTGAAGGCTCAATCGCTGGAAGCCGAAACCGAAGCGCCGCTTGGCGGCGACGCCAAACCGCGCGACGGGGTCATGGGCTGGCTGCGCCGTCGCGTCGGCTGATATCTCGAGTCTGAAAGACCGACGCGACGAACAGCCTCAAACCGATAGGACGTCTAGCGCAGGCTGGCGAAGTAGCGCTGGACCTGATCCGCCCAGCCATATTGAACACTGTTCAGCTGCTCGCGATCATAGGCAGGGGCGGCGCGGATGGCCTCCTTGCCGACCGAGACCACATAGCCCTCCGGCGTGTTGCTGTAGGTTAGCAGCGACCAGGGCAGGGGATGGAACTTCTCGCCTACGCCCAGAAAGCCGCCCGTGGCGCCGAGCACGAATTCGATTTGGCCGGACATCTTATTGATGAACAGCTCTTTCACTACGCCGAGCTTATCGCCGGAGCCGTCGAACAGCGGTTGGCCTGATAGCGTCGCGGCCGAAACTAAGCGCGCATCATCGGTGGCGTAAACGGGCGTCATGAGGTCTCTCCGGTTTCGCCACCATCATGGTTGAGGGCGGCGTCGCGTACCGCCCATCAACGTCGAACTCTTCAAGTCGTGGCGGCCTAGCCGACGGTGACGCTCTTCTTATACGCTTCCCAACGAACCAGGGTCGCTTGCAAGGCTGCGCTGGCTTGGCGGTATCCGTCGACATCGTCAGCGGTCGGGGCGCCGTCTGCGCCGTCTGTCGCGATCATGAGCTTGGCCAAACGTTGGGAAATATCGTTGAGGCCCGTGATGGAGCGCGGCGGCGCGCCCACGGAATTGCCGGCATTTTCGGCCGGCAGGTCGGCGATGGCGTTCAGTTCAGCCTGCTCGCGTTGCAGCTCCATCTTGCGAGGCGCGGACGCTGCTGCAATCTGAGCCTGTAGTCTGGCCTGCAACTTGGCGGCCTCGGCCAGCGCCGCGCCGACCTTAGACTGGGCTTGCTCCACCTGACGCGCCAGCATGAATTCAGCCTGGAATGCGGCGCGCTCGATCTTGAGCCGGGGATCGGGAAGCACGGTCAAGGACCGCCGAAAGCTACGCCCGTCGGTCGTCAATTCGACCGTGTAAAGGCCGGGCGGCGCCCATACGCCTGAAGCGGGCGCGCCGTCCTCGTCCGTCGCCTGCGCCGGGGCGGCGTAGTGGAGGTTCCAGACGAACCGGTGCTGGCCCGGACCGATCGCGGGCGGCTCAGGCGGCTGAAGCCATTCCGGCGCTGCGTCGATCTTGGCGAGGTCGAGCGGTGGCGCCGGATCGCTGCTGGCGAAGCGGTTCACCAACACACCCGCGGCGTCGTAGATGCTGATCCGCACAGGGCTCGCGGACGAACCGGGCAGGGCGTAGTCGATGTAGGCGCCGTCCGGCGGATTGTGCGCCAGCGGCTCGTCCTTGGGCATGGGCGTGCCCGTGAAGGGCGGCTCGTGCAGGCGGATGGCCGGAGCCGGGGCGAGCAGGCGCGCGCCCGTGCTCGCGTCGGCGGCGAGCGCGCGTAGCGGAGCGATATCGTCCATGACGTAGAAGCCGCGCCCATGGGTGGCGATCACCAGGTCGTCGCCGTGTATGGTGATGTCGCGCACCGAGGTGCTGGGCAGGTCGTGCTGCAGCGGCTGCCAGTTTGCGCCGTCGTCGAACGAGACGAACGCGCCCCGTTCGGTGCCCGCGTAGAGCAGGCCCCGCGCCACCGGGTCCTCGCGGATCACGTTGACCGAATTGCGGACCCCGCCGTCGGCCAGGCCTGCCGAGATCGGCGTCCAGCTTCGGCCTCCGTCGCGGGTCCGATAAACGTAGGCGGCCGCATCGTCGAGCCGGTGACGGTCGACGGCGAGGTAGGCGGCTCCAGGATCGAAGTGGGACGGTTCCACAGTCCCCACCTTCGACCAGGGCTTCAGCGCGTCCGGCGTGATGTTGGCCCAGTGGGCGCCCCCGTCCGTGGTGCGCCAGACGAGGCCGTCATCCGTACCGGCCCAGATAAGGCCGTCCTTCAGCGGCGAAGGGCCGATGTCGTACACCACGCCGCGCCGGGGTCCGGGCTCGGAGGTGTCGGCCGCCGTCGGCGCGTCCAGGGTGACGGGCACGGTGAGGGTCGGCCGGGTCAGGTCGGGGCTGATAGGGGTCCAATGCTGACCGCCGTCGGCGGTGCGGAAGATGCGCTGGTTGCCGAAGTAAAGGTCATGATCACGCTTTCCGAAGACCAGCGGCAGAGTCCAGGTGCCGCGGTAATTGTCCGGGAAGGCCAGGGTCGGATCCACGCTTCGGGTCTGGCCCGAGCGCAGGTCGAGCTTGTCGACCCGGCCGCCATAGACCGTGTCCGGATCGTTGGGGTCTGGGGCGATCTCGTCACTTTCGCCACCGGCGGTGATCTCGTGGAAGTTGGTCATGTTGACGCCGTCTGCAGGGCTGTCCGAACGGCTGGGCACGCCCGCCGCGCCGGAGTCCTGCTGCGCGCCGTAGACGCGGTAGGGAAAGCGGTTGTCGGTCGCCACGTGGTAGAACTGGCCCGTTGGCTGGTTGAACCAGGAACTCCACGTCGCCCCGCCGTTCAGGGTCACCAGCGTCCCCTGATCGACCCCCAGGATACGCCGATCGGGGTTCGCCGGATCGATCCAGAGGCTGTGATAGTCGTCCCCGGTCGGGTCGCCCTTGACCGGCAGGAAGCTGGTCCCACCGTCGTCTGAGCGCAGCAGGATGGTGTCGCAGACCCAGACCCGGTCCGCGTTCTTCGGATCGGCGGTGATCCCGCTGAAATACCAACCGCGCTGCCAGATGCGCTTGTCGCCGCTGAGCTTGGTCCAGTTCACGCCCGCGTCGTCGGAGCGGTACAGGCCGCCCTCCTTCGCGTCGATCAGGGCGAATACACGGCTGGGCCGCGCCGGCGTCGTGGCCAATCCGATCCGCCCGGGCGCGGCCGGTAGGCCGTGGCCGACGATGGCGCTCCAGGTCCGACCGCCGTCCACCGACTTGTAGAGGCCGCTCCCCGGGCCGTTGGACGGTGGATAGACGTTCCAGGGCGGTCGGCGGGTCCGCCACAGGGCGGCGTAGACCACATCGGGGTCGCCCGGCTGAAAGCTCATGTCGACGGCGCCGGTGTCCGCGTCCTTGAACAGCGTGCGGGTCCAGGTGCGGCCCCCGTCAATGGAGCGGAACACGCCCCGCTGAGGGTTCGGCCCATAGGGGTGGCCAAGGGCCGCAACGAGCAGAACGTCCGGGTTGCGCGGATCGACCAGAATCTTACCGATCTGCTGAGTGTCGGCGAGCCCGATCGCGCTCCAGGTCGCGCCCCTGTCGGACGACCTGAACATGCCCTGGCCCTGGGCGATGTCGGAGCGCATGTCCGCCTCGCCCGTGCCGACGTAGATCACCTTGGGCGCAGAGGGCGCCACAGCCAGCGCGCCTATGGAGCCCACGGGTTCGGCGTCAAAGATGGGCGTCCAGGTCCGGCCGGCGTCGTCGGTGCGCCAGACCCCGCCGTTCACCGCCCCGAAGT
>CAXTUT010000158.1:0-5664 GCA_964247465.1 uncultured Caulobacteraceae bacterium
CCAGTACGGCGAGTCGAGCTGCAGCCACATGGCGAGCCACAGCGTGCCGAGCGAGGTGAGCGACGCCTGCAGCGCGAAGATCAGCGAGGCGCCGAGCGTGTCGGTGAGACCGAGCGCGTCGGACAGGCGCCGTAGACTGGGCGCAGTGGCCACCACCTCGCGCCGGGCGACGTCGAGCCGCAAGCCCACCCGCCGCGCGCGCGCATTCACCGCCAGCCGCACAGCAAGGCCGCCGACCTCCACCCGGTCGCCAGGCTGCAGGCGAGGCGCCTTCAGGGCGGGCGGTGAACGGCGAAACAGCATGGCCGCCTTATGCCACGGCCGGGATGAGTCGGCTGCGGCGTCCTTCGCAGATCGCAGGCGCGACCTCTCTTGCCGGGCGCAGGCGCGAGGCGGACAAAGGCGCCATGGACGCGATCGCCTTCGACAACCCCTACCGCCACGGCTTTGTGCGGCTAGGCGCCTGCGTGCCGCGGCTGCGGCCCGCGGACCCGGCCTACAACGCCGAAGCGATGCTGGAGCTGGCGGCCGAAGGCGACAAGGCCGCAGCGGCGGTGCTGCTGTTTCCCGAACTCGGCGTCAGCGCCTATGCGATCGACGATCTGCTGCTGCAGGAGACCCTGCTCGACGCCGTCCACGTCCAGCTCGCGCGACTGGCGCAGGCGAGCGCGAGCCTCAGTCCGGTGCTGGTGGTCGGCGCGCCACTGGCGCACCAAGGGCGGCTGTTCAACACCGCGGTGGTGATCCATCGCGGGCAAGTGCTGGGCGTCGTCCCCAAGCTCTACCTGCCCAACTATCGCGAGTTCTACGAGCGCCGCTGGTTCGCTTCCGGCCGCGGCGTGACGGGCGCTGCGATCGAAGTCGCCGGGGGCAGCGCGCCCTTCGGGCTGGACCTGCTGTTCCGGGCGCAGGGCCCCTGCCCGTTCACCTTCCACGTGGAGATCTGCGAAGACGTCTGGACGCCGACGCCGCCCAGCTCGGCTGCGGCGACGGCAGGGGCGGAGCTGCTGCTGAACCTGTCGGCCAGCAATGTGGTGATCGGAAAGGCCGACACGCGGCGGCTGCTCTGCGCATCCCAGTCGGCGCGCTGCGTGGCGGCCTACGCCTACTCCGCCTCGGGTCCGGGCGAGTCGACCACCGACCTCGCCTGGGACGGCCACGCGGCGGTGTTCGAGATGGGCCAGACTCTGGTGGAGACCCAGCGCTTCCCGCGGACGAACACGCTATGCATGGCGGACGTGGATGTGGGCCGCATTCGCCAGGAGCGGCTGCGCACCGGCAGCTTCGGCGACGCGCTGGCCGAGACGAGCGTGGGCCGCGCGCCCTGGCGGCGGATCGGCTTCGGCTTCGAACCGCCGGCCGGCCCCCTTGCGCTCAGGCGGGCGGTGGAACGCTATCCCTACGTGCCGTCCGACCCTGCGCGGCTGGCGCAAGACTGCTACGAGGCGTGGAACATCCAGGTCCAGGGCCTGACCGAGCGGCTGCGGTCCACGGGGCTGCAGCGGCTGGTAATCGGGGTGTCCGGCGGGCTGGACTCCACCGAGGCGCTGGTGGTGGCGGCCAGGACCATGGACCTGCTCGGCCACCCGCGCACCCACATCCTGGCTTACACCCTGCCGGGCTTCGCGACATCGGACGTGACCAAGGCCAACGCCTGGACGCTGATGCGCTCGCTCGGCGTCAGCGCCGCGGAGATCGACATCCGCCCCGCCGCTCGCCAGATGCTGGCCGACCTCGTCCACCCCTTCGCCGCGGGCGAGGCGGTCTACGACGTGACGTTCGAGAACGTGCAGGCGGGGCTGCGCACCGACTACCTGTTCCGCCTGGCCAACCAGCAGGGCGCGCTCGTGGTGGGCACGGGCGACCTGTCGGAACTGGGCCTGGGCTGGTGCACCTACGGGGTGGGCGACCAGATGAGCCACTACAACCCCAACGGCTCGGTCTCCAAGACGCTGATCCAGCACCTGATCCGCTTCGCCGCCGCCTCCGGCGAGTTCAGCGAGGCGACCTCGGAGGTGCTGCGCGCGATCCTGGCCACCGAGATCTCGCCTGAACTCGTGCCCGCGGACGCGGACGGCAAGGGCCAGTCCACCGAGGCCTTCGTCGGCCCCTACGCCTTGCAGGACTTTAACCTGTTCTACCTGACGCGCTATGGCCTGAAGCCCTCCAAGATCGCCTACCTGGCCTGGCAGGCCTGGCGTGACGTGGACGCCGGCGCCTGGCCGCGGGAGGTCATGGCGGCCGACCGCCGGGCCTACGACCTGGCTGAGATCAGGCGCTGGCTGGCGCTATTCCTGCGCCGGTTCTTCGCCAACCAGTTCAAGCGCTCGGCCATGCCCAATGGCCCCAAGCTGTCGTCCGGCGGCTCGCTCTCCCCGCGCGGAGACTGGCGGATGCCGTCGGACGCCTCGGTCGAGGCCTGGATCACCGAGCTGGAGGCGAACACGCCTGGAAGCGCCTGATCCCGTCCGCCCCCGGTGAACCGACGGCGAGCGCCCACGTTTGCCGGTGAGGAGATCAACGTCATGGCCACGCCCTACCCCATAGCCGGCGCCTCCATCGCGCTCGCCGGCGCTGACAAGCTGTTCGGCGACCGCGCCTACAAGGGCATGTTCAGCCATCTTGGCTGGACGCAGGAGCAGATGCGCCGGGTGGGCGGGGCGGAGGTGCTGGGCGGGCTGCTGATGGTGCTCAGGCCCACGCGCAGGCTCGGGGCCGCCATCGTGCTGGCCGCCTCCGCCAGCGTGCTTGTCACCGAGCTGCAGAAGGGCGAGACGAAGCTGGCCGCCTCGCGCGGCGGCGTCCTGCTCGCCGCTCTCGCCGCGCTGGTCGTGCCGGGCTGATCCGGCGCCGTCAGACGCCGTGATCCAGCACGGGCTTGGCCCGGTAGGGCGTCGATAGCGCCTCGATATCCGATGGGTCGAGCTTGACGTCGAGGGCGGAGATGGCGTCGGCGAGATGGTTGGCCTTGCTCGCGCCCACGATCGGCGCGGTGATGGCCGGGTTCGACAGCACCCAGGCCATGGCCACCTGCATGTTGGACACGCCCTGGCGTTGCGCGATCTGAGCGATGGCGTCCACGACGTCGAAATCGGCGTCGGTTCCATACAGCTTTCCGGCGAAGGCGTCGGTGTTGGAGCGGCTGGTGTCGCCGCCGCCGGTCCGCTTGCGGTTGCCCGCCAGGAAGCCGCGCGCCAGCGGCGACCAGGGGATGACGCCGACCCCCTCGGCCTTGCAGAAGGGCAGCATCTCGCGCTCCTCCTCCCTGTAAACCAGGTTGTACTGAGGCTGCATGCAGACGAAGGGCGTCCAGCCGTGGCGCTCAGCCACGACGTTCATTTTCTGGAATTGCCAGGCGTACATGGTCGAGGCGCCGATGTAGCGGGCCTTGCCCGCGCGCACGACGTCGTGCAGCGCCTCCATCGTCTCCTCGATCGGGGTATGCGGATCGAAGCGGTGGATCTGGTAGAGGTCGACATAGTCCATTTCCAGCCGCTTCAGGCTGGCGTCGATGGCCGACAGGATGTGCTTGCGCGACAGGCCCCGGTCGTTGGGCGCCTTGCTCATCGGGTTGAACACCTTGGTGGCGACCACGATGTCGTCGCGTGGCGCGAGCTCCTTCAGCGCGCGACCGGTGACCTCCTCGCTGGCGCCCAGCGAATAGATGTCGGCGGTGTCGTAGAAGTTGATCCCCGCTTCCCACGCCTGGCGGAAGAAGGGCCGGCTCTCGTCCTCGGTCAGGATCCACTCCCGCCAGCTCTTGTCGCCGTAGGTCATGCAGCCCAGGCAGAGACGAGAGACCTTCAGGCCCGTGCGGCCAAGGTTGACGTAGTCCATGGCGGTGATCCTTTAGCGGGGGCGGCGAGACAATCCGTCGGTCATGTCGGCCGTTCCAAAGCGATCGCCGCGCAAACGGCGGCTTCTCCAATCCTCCCCCTCTCGTCATGCTGAGGAGCGGCGCGCGCCGCATCTCGAAGCACGCATGCGATAGATGGCGTCCTAGACCTGCGCTCCTCAGCATGACGAGATCAATTCCCTCGTTCGGCGATTGATCTCCGCCTGTTGGTCAAGCGTTATGGAGTCCGGTATTAAAGCTTTCCGGTCACCAAGTTCGGCACGTAACTGCAGGGTAAGGCGGCGTTTCTGTAACTACTCTGGTAAGCTACGCGATCACCAGGGATCAATACCATGCCGTACGGGACGAGTACGGTGGCGCTGCCGCCATCAGGTTGACGGAGAATGGCGCGCACGTTGTTCAGATAGACACTGTCGATCGGCGCGCCGACCTGAGCCTGCGTCTGTTCCAGTAAGGCCATCGCCTCGGTTCGGCTGAGCAGTTTCACAACAACGCCCTCTCCGGCCGGCGCCGGCACATTCGACATGTGGATGGAACAGGCGGGGGCGTTGGTGGCGACCATGGATGGAGTCGAGCACGCCGAGAGGGATGCGATCGTGCAAGACGCAGCAAGCCAGATCTTCGTCATCGGTTGTACTCCGCGGAGAGGCCCATCAAGAATATCATTTTCCTTGCATCTCGACAGGGGCCGCAGCGTGGCCGCGGGGATCGACGATCGAAGGTGATGAAGTCGCCGACTCCCTCACTCAACGCGACCCATGCAGCAGCGCGGCCGCCAGCGCCGCCATCCCGACCCCCAGCGCGGCCCACGCCACGCCTGAGGCGCGCCGCTCCACCACTATCGCAGGGCGCAGCGGCGCTTCGGCCAGGCGTGCCAGGCCCTCAGCCACGCGCAGGCCACGTTCGGCGAGCTGCTGGACGCGGCGCTTGGGGGAAAGCTCGCGTCGCATCCAGCGCTCCACCACCGGGCGGGCGGCGATCCAGATGTCGTGGGCAGGGTCGATGCGCCGGGCCACCCCTTCCACCGCCACCATGGTCTTCTGCAGCAGCACGAGTTCGGGGCGCAGGCGCATGCCGAACAGGCCGGTGATCTCGAACAGCTGGCCGAGCAACCGGCCCATGGACACCTCGCTCGCCGGCCGGCCGAAGATCGGCTCGCCGACCGCGCGCAGCGCCTGGGCGAAGGTCGCGAGGTCCTGGTCGGCGGGCACGTAGCCGGCCTCGAAATGCACCTCGGCCACCCGCTGGTAGTCGCGGCGCAGGAAGCCGTAGAGGATCTCCGCCAGGAAGCGCCGCTCGTTCGGTCCGATGCGGCCGACGATGCCGTAGTCCACCGCCTCCAGCCTCGCTGGCGCCGCCACGAACAGGTTGCCCTCGTGCAGGTCGGCGTGGAAGACGCCGTGGTCCATGGCCTGGGTGAGGAACCCGCGGGTGACGTGGTTGGCGAGCGCGGGCCGGTCCAGTCCCGGTTGCAGAAGAGACTCCGGCCGCGACAAGGCCATGCCTTGCGCCCACTCCAGCGTCAGCACGCGTCGGCCGACGCCCTCCCACACGACCTTGGGCGCATGCATGTGCCCGTCGCGCGCCATCACTTCGCCGAGCTCGCTGGCGGCGGCGGCCTCCAGGCGCAGGTCGAGCTCCAGGTCGAGGGAGCGGGCGACGGTGGGGGCGAAGCCCAGCGGCTCCAGCCGGCGCAGCGGCGGCGCGAGCCGCTCCACCAGGCGCGCACCGAGCATCAGGGCGCCGATGTCGGCGGCCACGCGGCGCTCCACCCCAGGGCGCAGCACCTTCACCGCCACGCGCCGCGT
>CAXTUT010000159.1:0-5636 GCA_964247465.1 uncultured Caulobacteraceae bacterium
GTTCAGGCCGGAGAGGTCGCGAGCGGCCGCGGCCGTGGCTTCCTGCCGGTCGCCGGCGCCGCGGACGGCGCGGGCCAGTTCGCCCAAGACGCCGATGCGGCCCTGCAGCGGGCGGCGCACGAGCGTGATGAAAAGGTCGTTGACATACATGCGCCGCGTGGCCAGCCAGCCCCGCCACTGTTCGTCCAGCGCCCGGCTGAACGGGTCGGCGAACTCGCCCGGCAGCTCCGGCGAGGTCTCGCGGCGCAGCACGTGGTGGTAGAGCGCGAAACGGGAGTTGGCGACGCCGCGCAGCATCGTGTCGCGGACTGACTTTCTGTAGTTCAGCTCCTCGGTGTCGGCGGTCTCGAACGGATAGCCCGCCAGGTGGATGACCTGCAGCAGCCGTCCGTCGCGGGTCTCGATCGTGGCGTCGTCCACGTGGCGCGCATAGGGCAGGCGAGAGCCCGCCGCCTGTTCGCGGCGCTCGTCCGGTCGGGGCGTTCGGGTGAGCAGGGCCGCCATCAGGGCGAGTACGAGTTGCAGCGCCAGAACCGAGCGTTCTTCACCCGCGGGCAGCGGCTGACCCGCACCAGCCACAGGTCGAAGAAGCGCGGCTCGCGCAGACAACCGAGATAGCCGACCGCATGCACCACCGGCGCGATCAGCAACGCCCAGAACGAGTGGGTGACCAGGAACAGCTCGATGGTCACCACCGCGTTGAGCACGAAATAGCTGTAGGTGACGCCGGCGAACATCTGCGGCCGGGTCAGGGCCCCAAAGACCGGATCGCGGTCGAGCTGGGCCACAGCGCTCAGCCCCCGCCCGCGACCGAGCGGATGCCCGCGACGATCGCCGCCGCGCCGAAGACGATGAAGCAGCCCAGGATCACCGTGGCCCCGCGCCTCCAGTCAATGCGCCCGGTCAGCATCAGCAGGCCCGTCGCGCCCACTGCGATCACCGCAAGCGCGGTGGCCACATTGCCGAGCAGGGTTCCCTGCAGCCAGGTGACCCCGTTCAGGATGACGTTGGATCCGGCGGGGTCGAGCTGCACCGACTGCGCGCGCGCCAGAGCGGGGACCGCCGCCAGCGCGCCGAGCAGCGCGAGCGTGCGGGCCGTTCGGGGGAGGGCTTGTCTCATCGCACGCTTTCTCTTCATCGAGCCGGGCTTAGCGGGACCACGGCTTGGCTCAGCCGGTCAAGCACCGCGGCGACATAAGCTTGCGTCTCCTTGTACGGCGGCGGTCCGTGGTGACGGTCGACCGCGCCGGGTCCGGCGTTGTAGGCGGCCAGCGCGCGCAAGAGATCGCCGTCGTAGCGCTGCATCATCCGCCGCAGATAGGCCGCGCCGCCCGTCAGGTTCTGGCCGGGATCGGCGGCGTCGACGTGCAGAGCGCGAGCCGTGGCCGGCATCAGCTGCATCTCGCCGACGGCTCCCGCAGAGGACACGCGCCCGGCGCGCCGGCCGGACTCGCGCCAGGCGACCGCCGCCAACAGGGCAGGACTTATCTCCGATGCGTCAGCGGCATGCTGCAGCATCCGGCGCTCCAGGGCGGGCGGGACCTGGAGAGAGGCGATCGGATGCGAAAAAGCGGCTGGCCTTTGTGACGACCTGGGCGGCCTGATCGGCGTAGCGCCCTCATCCGTATAAACGGCGGGACCATCGTAGACCGTCACCGCGCCGTCGACGCCGATCGACAGGACTTGGCCGTAAGCGGCGGCCAGACACGTCCCGACTGCCGAACTCGCCACGACAGCCAGTATTGTCGCGATCCTCAAGCCATACCATGGCTTCGACGCGAACGAAGCGCTGTCAAGCGGGTCGACTTGAGCGAGTTCAATTGACGAATCGATAGCCAAGCTGACGCTGTTCTCGTTTATGGTCGCCTTCGCGGACTCGTGAGCTTCCGCTATCGGCGCAGTCGACATCATGCAAGCGACGTCGGCGCACCCTATGCGGGTCCGCCGACGTCCCTTCCAATAGACGCCCATTTCTGAGCGCCTCGAACCCCATCAGCCGCTGGTGTTGATGTTGCCGTTGATGCCGTTGGGGAAGAACAGGCCCTTCGTGGTCGCAGACGCAGTGCCGAAGACGACGTTCAGCGCCTGGGCCGCGGTGCGGTCGTAGGCGATGGAGTCGGCCGGATTGGCGTCCACGATGTTGGAGATCGTGGCGTTGGCCCCTGCGATGCCCTGGTCGTCGGCGGCAACGCCCGTCGTGCCGCCGGTTCCGCTCAGATTGGCGCGGAGATTAGAAATGGCGGCGGTGGCTCCGTAAGGATTGATGGCTGGCGCAGGCGTCTGCAGGCCCATGGCGTAGAGCGCGGTGCGGACCAGCGCGGCGTGATAGGCCTCGATCGCCAGGATACCCGCTGCGGCGTCCAGGTAGGTCTTGTTGGTGATCAGGGTGGCGGCGCCATGGTAGGCGGTCACACCCACATCCTCAAAGATGTAGGCGCCGAGCAGGAAGTTTTCGTCGCTGGCGTAGGGATTGAAAGTCTGGCCCGCGGTGATCAGCCCCGCAGCCTGCGCCGCCATCGAGAAGGCGCTCGTGGGCGAGACGGAGACGTCGATGGTCGGCATGGCCACCGTCGCCGTGCCGAGCGCGCTGCGCAGGAAGGTGACGTGGTTGATTTCGTCCTTGGCGATCTCGTTTGCGTAGGCGATTACGAGGGGCGTGCTCAGGGTGGCTTTTTGCCCCGCCAACACCGTTCCCTGCGTTCCGGTGCCGGACATCAGGCTGGAGCTGATCGGAGTTCCGAATGCCGCGTAGCTGTAGAAGTTGGACTCCAGATATTCGAGGTTTAGCGCGAAGTTCAGGATGTCGGCGTCGGTCGGGCCCGAGCTTTGGGCCACGGCGGCGGAGCTGGAGTGGCCACCCCCGCAGGCGGTCAGCGCCATCGTGCCCGCCGCGCCCGCCGCGAAGCCGCCGGCGAGCTTGAAGAAGTCGCGTCGCTCTTCCCGCCGCTTGGCGCGCCGCTCGAAGACCTCGGTCACTGCTGACGTGTTCGTCGACACCATCGATTCGTCCATGTCCACTCCTCCTGGGCGCGCCTGCACCCATGCGTCGGCCGCATGCGCAGCCTCAGATCTCTCGTTAGCTCGACTACGTGCAGGCAAGGCTCCCAAGCCTTACATCATCATCCAATGTCCGCCTGCGCGCCTGACCGACCTCTTATACTATAGAAACTTCTCTTCGCTAGATAAGTTTCAACCCATTCCTTAGGCTGGCCGAATATAAACCCGCGAAAGTGTTCAGCTTACTGAACGATGAGAAGGCAGCCATGAAGCTGGCGGTAAATTATGTTGGCGCGTTCCATGAAGTCGTCCGGGTCGACTGATCTCAGGCGTCCAGCCGTGGAGGCGAGATCGGCCTCATTCGTGATTCAGTCAGCCAATCGCCGCCTCCGCATGGGCCTTGGATGCGGCCGGGCCGACGGGGAAGGCCCCGCTCGTGGCGAAGGAGAAATCCGCCAGCTCCGCCATCCGGTCAGGTCGCAGAAGCCGCATGCAGTCGCCGCATTTTTCCAGCAGGCCATCGGCGGTCAGACGCTGCAGCGTCTGGTTGGTGTGCGCCAAGCTGAGGCCCATCGCCTGGGCCAGGGCCCGCTGCCCGATCGGCAAGAGGAAGTCGCCGCCCTCGGTCAGACCCACAGCCTGCAATCGGCCGTGCAGCTCGAGCAGCAGATGGGCCAGGCCGTCGTAGGCGTCACGAAAGCCCAGCCTGACCAGATGATCGAAAACAAGGTGGCGGGCGTGATCTTCCGCCCGACGCGCCGCCTCCACTACGTCAGGAAGCCCGTACGCGCCATCGGCGTCCTGGGCGAGCAGGGGCGCTGCGCTCAGCGTCATAACGCGCGTAAGCGCGACCGTGTGGCAGAAGGCGGCGTCGGACCGTCGCCAGAATGAGCCGAGCACGTCTCCCGGCAGCAGGAAGCCGAAGATCTGGCGCCGTCGCGCCTGAGGACGCGTGTGGCAGGCCCAGCCAGACATGATGAAGTGCGGGGCCGCGTCTGCGCTCAAGCCAAGATTGGCCCCGCGAGGATGCTCAACCGACGCGCCCGCGAGCGTTTCCACCACAGCGAGACCGGATTGCGACACGCCTCCGAACGCCGCCAGCCGCTGACCCACGCGCATCATCAGCGCTCGGTGATCGGGCCGGGGCCCCAGCATCGTGACCTACACGTCATTCATTGCAACGACAGATACGCGGGCGGCGCCGACGAAGATGCACGCGCGGCGCCGCCTCTGTCGGGTAAGCGCCGCAAGGGCGCCTCAAGGCGTCTTTTTTCCGCTAGCCCGCGGCCGCCTCTTCAATCCACAACCCGCCATGTCAGCGCCTAGAGCGTACACTGCGCTCCCGACCGGGCGCCGCGATGCGACCCATGCTGGGCTTGATCGCGGCGCCTTGGCTTGGCAGGAGGCGCGATGATCGACACTGCGCCTGTGACCGAGATCGTCCCCGTCATCATGTCCGGGGGTTCAGGCACCCGGCTCTGGCCCCTGTCCACCGATGCGCGTCCCAAGCAGTTCCATGCCCTGGCCGGCGCCCGCTCCATGCTGCAGGAGACGGCGCTCAGGCTGGCGCCGGGCGATGACCTGAACGTCGCCTCTCCCGTCGTGATCTGCAATCGCAGCCACGAGCGGCTGGTCGAGGCGCAACTCACGGAGGCGGGCGTGTCGCCCCTGGCCATCGTGCTGGAGCCGTTCGGCCGCAACACCGCCGCTGTGGCGGTCACCGCCGCGCGGCTGGTCCAGACGCTGCGGCCCGGCGCCCTGGCGCTGCTGCTACCCGCCGACCACGTCATCACGGACGCAGCCGCCTTCCGCGCAGCCATCGCGCGCGGCGCGACAGCGCCGGACCGCATCGTCACCTTCGGCATCGCGCCCACCGGACCGGAGACCGGCTATGGCTATATCCAGTGCGCCGCGCCGCTGGCCGACGGAGTGTTCGAGGTGGCCCGCTTCGCGGAGAAGCCGCAGCGTTCGGTGGCTGAAGCCTATCTGGCGGAAGGCGGTTATTTCTGGAACGGCGGCATCTTCCTGTTCGCCCCGGAGCTGATGCTGGCGGAGATGGAGGCTTACCGCCCGGATATCCATCAGGCGGCGGTAGCGGCCGTCGATGCGGCGGGCCACGACCGCGGCTTCGTGCGCCTGGACGACGAACGCTTCGCCGCCATCCCGTCGGAGTCGGTCGACGTGGCGGTGCTGGAGCGAACACACCGTGCGGCGGTGGCGCCCTGCGATATCGGCTGGGCCGACGTCGGCTCGTGGAGCGAGTTGTGGCGCCAGGGCGGCCGGGACGGGCAGGATAATCTGGTGCGCGGCGACGCGGTGGCGCTGGACACCCACGGCTCGCTGGTCTGGTCCGAGGAGGGCATGGAGGTCGGGGTGGTAGGCCTGACCGATCTGATCGTGGTGGCTACCCAGGCGGCGGTGATCGTGCTGCCCAAGGATCGGGCGCAGGAGGTCCGCGCCATCGTGGAGCGCCTGCGCAGGCGCCGCGGCTGACGCTTGCGCAGCACAGTTGGAGTGCTAGACCTCAGCCGCCCCGTCGGGGATCCAGGATCGCGGTGAGCGTCATACCCCGCGCCACGATCTTCGGGCCTGTAGCTCAATGGTTAGAGCCGGCCGCTCATAACGGTCTGGTTGCAGGT
>CAXTUT010000160.1:0-5630 GCA_964247465.1 uncultured Caulobacteraceae bacterium
CTCCTACCCCGACGCCGGTTTCCACGCCCGCGCCCGCGCCCACGCCCACACCGGCGCCGACGCCGGTAGCGACGCCTACCCCGACGCCGATTTCCACGCCCACGCCGACCCCTACGCCCACGCCTGCTCCGACTCCTATCCCGACGCCGATCCCCACGCCTGCGCCGACGCCAGTGTCCACGCCCACGCCGGCGCCGACGCCGGTTCCCATGCCGACGCCCATCCCCACGCCTGCGCCGACCCTCGCCGCGGCGCCAGCAGACACCCTGTCGGAACAGCTCGGCGGGGTGTCCAGCCGCGATCCCGCCGGGGCGACCACCTCCAGCGATGCGGGTGCGCGGGGAACCTTGGACGTCTCGACATGCCCCGTCGACAGGGTCGACTGCCGGTCGACGCCGGCGCCGCAACCGTAAGGCCGCGCCGCAGGGTGGCTTAGCACCGGAAACGAGGGTGACGGAGCTCGCCTGCTACCTGCACGAGGGCTGGGCATCTGCGTCGGAAGGCGCAGCCGTTAGGATTCGGCCGGATCGAGTGGCTCAAGGGTCGCCGATAGGTGTCTTAAACTCGCAGTGGACCAGGCTGTAAGTCGATTTCAACTCCACCGCTCTTCCGTTATCAGATGTGGCATCCAGGACGGGTTATCCGGGCTCATCTTATCGCGCATACGGCAGGCCTGGCGCCCGCTCACTTCTTAACGAGGTCGATCACGGGCTTGCCGGCCTCTACGACATAGTTGGTAAGCACGACCAGAGGGGCGCCGCCGGTATTCAGCACACTGTGGATCATGTGCGGAGGGATGATGAAGCCGTGTCCGGCGTTCACAGTCTGGTCGGCGCGCCCGACGAGGCGCACGAGGGCGGACCCCTCCAGGACATAGCCCGCCTCAATGCCGGGATGGGTGTGCGGCGGCATCAGCGAGTGCGGGTCTATCGTCGTGCGGATCATAAGGGTGCGGTGACCAGCCGGATAGTCGATCGCCTGTAGGTTCTGCTTGTGGATGTGAGGAATGTCCTGCGCGACCGCGCGCGCCGCGCTCATGGCGAGCAGGAGCAAGAGGCTGGGGGCGATCCGCTTCATCGGGAGTCTCCTGTGGGGAACGGGCGGAGTGCGGCTGCAAGCTTACCCGCGCGGCGTCCGGTCGCGGCTTCCTGCGCGGTGACGCTCGAGGCGTGGTTGCCCCAGGCGTTGCGAACATAGGTGGCGACGTCGGCGACCTCAGGGTCCGTGAGTTTCCACGCGAAGCTCGGCATGGTCGGCGCCGAAGGCCGACTGGGCGTCGGCCCCGTACGAGCCCCTGCCAGAACGATCCTGACAAGTCCGGTAGGATCGGCCTGCTGAGCGACGGCATCGCCGGGAAGCGGCGGAAACAGACCTGCCTGGCCACGTCCACCCGGCAGGTGGCAGCCAGCGCACGCGTCGGCGTAGATGGCGGCTCCCCGCCGCATCGCGCCCGGATCCGGCGGCGTAGTCCGTGCCTCGGGGCTAGGCGGCAGCGACTTCAAATAGGTCGCGATCGCCATGAGGTCGGCATCTGACATCAGCGAGGTCTGGTAGGCGACGACCTCCCCCATGGGGCCGGCCGCATTGGAATGAGCGTTGCGACCGGCTCTGAGGTAGGTTGCGACGTCGGCCGGACTCCAGCGGCCGAGCCCGGTGCGCGGATTGCCTGTCAGATCGGGCGCCAGCCAGCCATTCAGCACGGCGCCCCGTAGATAGCGGCTTGTCTCGGGCGCGCCGGCGAGGTTCATCGGCGTGTGACAGGCGCCGCAATGCCCCAATCCCTCGACAAGCAGGGCGCCGCGGTTCCAGGCGGCGTCGTGCGCGGGATCGGGGCTGAACCGCCGATTTTTCAGGAACATGACGTTCCAGCCGATCAACACCGGCCGGATGTTCATGGGCACAGGCAGCAGGTTTGCGGGCGGCCGGTAGTGCGAGGCCGGCACGGTCTTCAGGAAAGACAAGATGGCGTCGCTGTCTGGCCGGCTTATGCGGGTGTAGTAGTTGTATGGCATGGCCGGGTAGATGAACTTGGCATGGCGGCCGAGACCGCCCGACATCATCCGCCAGAAGTCGTCGGGGCTCCAGTCACCTATCCCATGCGATCGGTCGCCGGTGATGTTGGCCGAGAAGATTACCCCGAAAGGGGTCTTCAGGCCGAGCCCGCCCTCGAACGGCTTGCCGCCCAACCGCATGTGGCACGACACGCAGTCGCCCGAGACGGTCAGGTAGCGGCCGCGCTCCAGCACGGCTGCATTCGGCCCTGGCGCAATCGGCGCGCGTAGCAGCGCCACCGGCGCGGGCGTCGGATCGGGCGGGACGAGCTTCGCCCGCCTCATGACCACGAGGTAGGAGACCGCGACGATCGCGATGAACAGCACCGCCGCCCCGGACAGCGCCCATGCGCCCAAGCGGACCCAGCGGGGCATGCTCACGCCTGCACCAGCGGCCCCGGGGAACGAACGAAGCGGTCGCGGATCGCCTCGGCCGTCATATATGCGAAGGCGGCGAGCGTGGCGGTGGGATTGTAGCCGGCGTTCTGAGGGAAGAGGTTGGCGCCTGTCACGAACAGGTTGGACACTTCCCAGCTCTGGCCATAACGGTTGACCACGCTGTCGGCCGGCGTAGCGCCCGCCACGGTGCCGCCGACGAGGTGCGTCGTCTGGTAGGGCGTCACGCTGAAAGGCCCGGTGCGCGGCAGCGCCTTGATAGAGGTCGGCTCGATGGCGCGCGCAATCTCGGCCATGCGGTCGGTGATGTAGGCGCTCATCCTGACGTCGTTGGGCGGAAAATCGAACGTCATGCGCAGCATTGGCCGGCCGTACTGGTCCCGATAGGTCGGATCGAGATCCAGGTGGTTGCCGCGTTGCGCGTAGCTCGTTCCTTGCGAGATCAGCGAGAAGCTGTGGTTGTACCAGCGCGCCGCCGCGCGCTTCCACTCCAGCCCCCACTCGGGAACACCTTCTGGCAGCTTGAGGCCGTGGATCGGACGGCCGTTGGTAGCCAGCACGCCTATGCCGGCCCCGCCGACGAAGCCCAGGCCGGTATGATCGAAGTTGTCGCCATTATAGTCGTCGATGAACATGCCGAGCGCACCCGCGCCGACAAATGGGTTGATACGCTTGTCCGCCAGATGGACATCGACACTGCTCACGGTCTGGTAACAGAAGTTGCGTCCGACGTGGCCTTCGCCGGTGGCCGGATCGTAGGGACGGCCCACGCCGGACAGTAACATCAGGTGGACGTTGTGCAGGTGGAAGGCCGAGAGCACGACGATCCCTGCCGGCTGGAAGTGCTCGCGGCCTGCGCTGTCGACGTAGGTGACGCCGGTGGCGGTCAACCCGTCGGGCGTGCGCTCGATGCGTAGCACCTCGCTATCGGCGCGCAACTCGAAGTTCGAGTTTTGCAGGACATAGGGGATGATCGTCGTCTGCGGCGAAGACTTAGAATAGTTGCCACAGCCGAACTGCTCACAGAAGCCGCAATAGGTGCAGACGCCCAGCTGGGCGCCCAACGGATTGGTCCATGGACGGGACATGTTCCCGCCCGGCTGCGGGAACGGCTGGCGCCCGAGCTTGCGAGCCGCGTCCGCGAACAGGGTGGGCGCATAGGTCATCGCCAGCGGTGGATTGGGGAAGTCCGTCGATCGGGGTCCCTCGAACAGGTTGCCGCCGACGCGTTTCTCGCCCTTCAGGTTGCCCGCCAGCCCCGTCGTGCCGACGAGTTGGTCGAACATCGCGTAATAGGGCTCGATCTCGTCATAGGTGACGGGGAAGTCCTGGATGGTCAGGTCAGAGAGAGCCGCCTTGCCGTAGCGTGCCTCGTTGTGGCTGCGCGCAATGAAGTCTGTCGGCAGGAAGCGCCAGATCTGCGCATTCCAGTGTACGCCCGCGCCGCCGACACCCACGCCCGGCAGAAAGGCGCCGAAGCGGCGAATGGGCAGCGCGCGCTCACCGTCGTGGTTGCGGAAGGTGAGCGTGGAGGTCGCCGGGTTTTGGAACAGCGCCTGCTGCGAGACGTAGCGCAGCTCGTCCGGGTCGAAGGTCGTAGCAAAGTCGACGGGTTCATGGCGCGCAGGCCCGCGCTCCAGCGCCAGCACGCGCATTCCGGCATCGAGCAACTGCTGCGCCATTATCGCGCCCGCCCAGCCGAAGCCGACCAGGACGACGTCGACCGGAGCCTCGCGGAGCGCCACCTACCCAGCGTCCCAAGCCGCGCGGCCAGCCAAGCCGACCGGGGCCAGCGGCACAGCCTCGCCATGGCGTGAGACCCAGTCGCTGTAGTCGTAGCGCGCGCCAGGAAAGCCTATCATCTTCCAGGCCGCCATGCCTCGGTTGCCGCCATAGATCGGATCTGAGAAGTAGCCGTCGCGGACGTTTTCCAGCAGCAGGGCGAAGAACTGCTTCGCCTCCACAGACGGCAACGCGGCCTCGCCTGTCTCCAGCGCGGCAAGTGTGGCGTCCTGTGCGCCCGCGTCGAGGTCCGCCAGACCCTTGCCGCCATGCCGGCTGCCGATCCAACCCTCCACTTCGCCGATCGCCGTCCGGAAATAGCCGGCTGGCGCCTGGCGGATTTGAAGCCCCTGGCTCGGCGTACCGACGAACCATGGGCCGCCGAGATAGAGGTGGTCCCCCCGCCCGTAGGCGCCGGCGAGACGCCGGTCGATGAACTCGACCACGCCGGCCTCCGACGCGCTTGGCCCTGTCGAGTCCGGTGGGATGATGCGGTCGGCGGCGGCGGCGACGAAGGCGCGCTCGGCCGCTGTGAGAAAGCTCCGCCCGGTGCGGCCCGCAAGGGTGGGCGCGTCCCCGTCCCCGTCCTGCCACGGCAATGCGCCGGTGCTGCGCTCAACCTCGCTTTCAGGTGAGCGTGCGGTCCCGGCGGCGACACCTGCGACGCCTGCCGTTCCGCCGATCAGCAATCCGCGCCTGGAAAGGCGATCAAGGTGGGATCCCTGGCTCATGCGTGTCCGCCGGCTTTGACGACTACAGTCATGGAGATCAGCGCTGCATCTGAACGATCCGTGTCGTGCCCGACCTGTTGTCGTCGAGGTTAACCTATCCAGAGCGAGCCAGCCAAGACCAAAAACACGACGAGGAGGCCAAAAGGCGAGCGCCAACACGTCGTCGGTGTTGTCCGGCACGCCGGCCGCTCGCCCCGGCAGGACGTGGCAAAGCGCCTTTTCCTGCTTGTCCTGCGCAGCAGGCCGCTGGCGGCGGCTTGCCAGAACCTTACCCCACGGCCACGGTGTTGGGCCTTCGATACCGCACCTCGGCCTAACGTGTCCCGGGTAGGGGAGAGAAGGCGGAGATCAGCCCGAGCCAGATGCAGAACAGGGCGACCTCGACCAGGGGGCGACGCCAGAGCCATCGATAGAGGTTCAGGCGGATCAGCGCCCAGGACGTCAGCGCGGCGAGGGCGAAGGCCAGGAGGCAGGCCGCGACGATGGGCGAGAACACCACTTCGCCCAGGAGGAGGTCGTGGCTCATGGGCTCGTCTGCCTGAGAAGGGCCTCGAACGCCTCGTCGGGGCGCAGGGCGGTGCGCAGGCTGGCGAGCGCTGCAAGGGCCTCGCGCCGGTCCGCCGTGGGCGCCGAGGCCGCCACGACGTCGTGGACCTCCTCGGCCTGCGCC
>CAXTUT010000161.1:0-5605 GCA_964247465.1 uncultured Caulobacteraceae bacterium
AGTCCGCCAAAACACCGCCGCCTGCGTGTCCCTTTCCACTTCACAATGTCAAAGAACGTCACCAGCCTGAGCTGGGCCGCCGAAACAGAACCCCGTCGGCAGACCGGGAGGCGGCGATTTACGGATCGCCGTCGCCGCTGTCAACCAAGACCTTTTCAGATCGCTTCGCAGCCTGCGATCGAAACCGAAGGCGACAAAACTCCGTGCAAGGCCGCCGAGGCGAGCCCCAAGGTCCAGACAAATCAGCTGAGGGAGCGGAAGATAGCGTACATGGCGAAATGCGCAAGGCCTTTCATGAAGACCTGCCGCCGCCCTCAGCCTGCGGAGATATAGGCCCTCAGGCTCTGCGCTTCCTGGACAGTCTCGGCGATCTTGGCCTTCACCAGGTCGCCGATCGAGACGATACCCACCAGCCGCCCGTGGTCGCTGACCGGCAAGTGGCGGATACGTCGGTCGGTCATGCGCGCGAGCAGCGAATCCACTGTCTCGGTCGGCTCGGCATAGATCACGTGGCGGCTCATGTAGGCGGAGACCGGCTGGTCCAGGGCCTCCGGTCCGCCCTCCCCCAGCGCCCGCACGATGTCGCGTTCGGACACGATGCCGGCGATGCCGGCGCGTTCCTCGTGCACCACCAGCGCTCCGACCCGCCGCTCGTGCAGCCGCGCTGCGGCGGCCCCCACGCTTTCACTCAAGCCTATGGTGAAGACGAGATCGCCCTTGGATTTCAGGATTTCGGTGATCAGCATGGCTGCGCTCCCTTCAGCCCGCGCCTTTGCGGCGCTTGTGGCGGCGAGCCTCCTGCAACGGGCCGGCCGTTGCAAGCGCTATGCGTCGACCGAAGCGATCCTCTCGGCCGGCGCTCCCCGGACGAACGGCCCAATCAGAAGCAGGCCCGCGACATAGCCGACGAGGTGCGCCTCCCACGCGATCGGCGCGCCGCCGGAGCCCACGTCGATCCAGCGCAAGGCCATGAGCAGGTTGATGACAAGCCAGGCGCCCGCCATGCCGATCACCGTTCGCGAGCGAAACGGACCCAGGGCGCCCCGACGGTCGATCAGGCGCGACGAGCCCCCCATCAGCCCGGAGATCGCTCCCGACGCCCCCACCAGCACGATCGCCTCCCCCCAGTGCAGCAGCACATAGCCCAGCGAAGAGACGAACGCGCAGAGGAGGTAGAAGCTCAGGAAACGCCAGAGGCCGCCGCGCCCGAACGCCCGCGCCACCGGTGTCCCGAAGGCGAGCGCGCCGAGTGCGTTCAGCCCTGCGTGCGTCCAGCTTCCGTGGACGAGCACGACGGTAAGAAGGGGCCAGAGCCGGCCGTAAGCCACCTGGCGTGGCGCAAGGCCCAGGAGCCGCACCATGGCGTCCGGATCGGGCATGCGGCTCTGGATGAGATAGCCGGCCAGGATGCTCGCCACCACGACCAGTGCCGCAGTGGGTGCGTTGAACAACGGCTCGACGACGCGGCGAGAGACGGTCATCACAGGCTCCGGGCGTCGAAATCGCGTTTCCGGGCGCGATGTCGCGGTAAACTTACCTCTTCTTTACGTTGGTTTGGTTTGTTTCGGCACGCTTCGATCGGCGGCGCCTCCTTTTAGAGTGCGCGACGATCGGGGCAGGGGCGATCGGGCGCGGCGACGCGGATCGATGCGGCCCGAAATACGAAAGGCCGAGCATGCCCTCCAAGCCGAAAGGCCAGTCTCCCCGCCGGGCCGCGCCAGAGACGACGGCGGCTGTAGCGACCGCCGCTTTGGCGGCGGCGCTAGCGTACGCCGGCGCCGCGAGCGCTCAGAGCGGCTCCAGTTCTATGTCCAGCTTCAACCAGGGCTACAATGGCGGCCTGTCCAACTTTGAGAGCGCGGTTAACGTCTCGACCCGCAACGCCTCGGGCAATCTGGTGATCACCGACGGGGTGACGCAGATCGGCTCCGACCAGAGCGTCTTCTCCAAGTCGGGCAGCACCACCGGCGCCTCGGACGCCTATTCGGGCGCAGGCGCGGTCGGCGGGGCCTCGGCCATCGGCAACAACCTGAGCGTCAACGTCTCGGGTCAATACAATACCGTGGTGGTCAACTCCACCCAGGTGAACAACGGCTCCGTGTCCGCGACCACGGTCCTGAACGGGAAGGTGAACCTCGATGGCGGCCAGTAGGAACACGCCCATGGCCTTCCTGCGCAGATCGCGCGCCTTGGCGATGGCGGGAGCTGCGTCGGTGGCGCTGTCCGGCTGCATCTCGCCGGTGGCGGGGCCGAGCGGCAATTACACCAGCCCGATCGGCACCTCCTCGGTGACGGTCAACCCCACACCCTACTCCTCGGCGCTGGTGTGCCTGTCGGAGTACGCCCAGCACTATGGCGTTCGCGCGCCGAGGATCGCTGTGGGCCGCATCGCCGACTACACCGGCAAGGCCGAGGACAACGGCGGGCGTGAGGTGACGCAGGGCGCCTCGCTCATGGCCATCTCCGCCCTCGCCAAGGCCGGGGCGCCATTGGTGGAACGCTACGACACCAGCGTGTCCGAGCTCGAGCTGAAGTACGCCAACAATAAGCTGATCTCCGACCAGCCGGACACCGGGCCCGGCGCCGCCGGCCCGGGCCCGGGCGGCCCTGCGCCGTTCCGCAAGATCCTGGCCGGCGAGGTGCCGGGATCGGACTTCTACCTGGTCGGCGGCATTACCGAGCTGAACTACAACATCCGCTCCTCCGGCATCGACGCCCAGGGCGGCAAGCAGCAGGCGCAGAACGGTACGGGCCTAGCTACAGGCCAGCTCTACGTCATGAACGTGGCGCTGGACCTTCGCCTGGTGGAGACCAAGACGCTGGAGGTGGTGGACGTCATCTCCTACCAGCAGGAGATCATCGGCCGCCAGGTGGGCCTGGGCCTGTTCAAGTTCTTCGGCTCCAACGTCATCGACGTGTCCGCGGGCGAAGGCGGGCTGCAGCCGGTCCAGCTCGCCGTGCGCTCGATGGTGGAGCGGGGCGTGCTGGAGATGATGTCCAACCTCTATGGCGCGCCGGGGCCTCAGACCTGCCTCGACCCCAACAACGATCCCATCGGCGCCCCGACCACGACGGGCCTGACCGGGGGCTACTATCCCGCTTACAACAACCTGGATCAGAACAATGCGCGCACCCGCGAAGATCCGCACAGCTGGACTGGCCACCCTAGCCAGCCTGTCGCTCTGCGGGGTCGCTACTAGCCAGACGACCGACGCCCCGCCGGCGAACGGCTATCTGAACCAGCAGGTACAGCTCGGCGACGTAATCGCCGGCCAGCAGCTGAACGTGCAGGAGGCCGACGGCGGAGCGGCGGCGGCCACGACCGCGGTCGGCAACGCCGCATCGGCCGCCGGCAGCAACGCAGGCCTGGACTTCCAGTCGTCACAGGCGGCGAGCGGCGCGGTCTCGGCCACGACCGACGCGGCGGTGGCCAACTCCGCAAGTCCCTACTACGTCACCTCGACGTCTGCGACGGGCAACACCGCGACGGCGGGGACCTGCTGCGCCACCACGTCAGGGACCTCGACCCAGACGCTGACCGGACCCGGCGCGGGCGCAGAGACCAACGTCTATCTTGGCGGCTACTCCGCCGACGTGTCGGCCACCTCCACCGCTATCGGCAACACCCAGGGCTGGACCGTCTCCAATGGCGCGCTAAACGCGACGTCGAACCAGTCCAGCACGGGCGGAGTGACCGCGGCGACATCGGCGGCCGTCAACGCCACAGACGAGGGCGCCTACACCTCTACCGCCGTGGCCAACGACGTGGAGGCGAATACGACGAACTCGCCCGTCACGCTGAACGTCGGCCAGTCGCAGGCCGGCGCAACCCAGGCGGTCACCTACACCTCCGTGAACTACGGCGGCGACTCTGTGGCCACCAGCTCGGCGGTCGCCAACAACGCCAACGTCTACTCCGACAGCTACGGCGACTCCGTCGGCGTCACCCAGGCCAACAGCGGCCCGGTGCTGGCCACCGCCCAGCAGACGCTGGGCGCCTGGTACGGAACCGCCGCCAGCACCGCCTACGGCGTCGGCAACAGCGCGGTGGTCGCCAACGCCGGCTCCTACACCGGGGTGACCAGCGACCAGAACAACAGCGGCGGGATCACGGTCAACGCCAGCCTCTACAGCGCCGCAGGAGGCGGCGCGGGCGGCGAGGCGATCTCCAGCGCCACCGGCGTCGGCAACGCAGTCAGCGCCTACGCCTGCGCGAGCTGCAACGGCACGATCAGCGCCCACAACAGGCAGGTGAACTCGGGCGCGGTGAAGGTGCAGTCCAACGTCACCACCGAAGCCTTGACGGGCGCGGTGTCGGGCGTCTCCAGCGCTGTCGGCAACACGGCCACCTATCAGGTGGTGTCGTCGGGCAGCGACTGAGCCGGATCAGGCGGGTCGAGCTTCCGGCCGGCGTCCGCTCCACAGCCGGCCGGCGAAGCCGCCGCGGGCCGGGCGGATCGGCGCCCCCGCATCGGCCAGCTTGCGGTCGATGGCCTTGAGCACCATCCGCGCCGACCAGCGATGGGCTGTGAAGACATCGGCCGCCAGCGCGCCGGCCAGAGGCACGGCGGTCATCGTCGTACGGCCGAGCAACAGCGCCGCGCACGCCGCGAGCGTCGATGGCGGAACGCCTGCGCGCACCCCCTGATAGAGGATGTAGCCGCCTGCAGCGGTGCTGTAGAGTTCGCCGACGCCCGGGATCCAGGCCAGCACGCCGTCGAGCCCCAGGCGGAACACCCCGACCTTCACCAGCCCGTCCGATAGCTTGGCGACCTGCTCCACCCGTGTGCGGATGGCCATCAGTTCGGCGACGCTCACATCGGTCATGGTCCACTCCCGTCAAGGCGCACACAACTACACATACTGTAGACGAGAGATAGGGAGTGGGACCGGCCGCGCAACCGCCGTTCAGAGCACCGGTTGCGCCGTGACGGTCCCTTCGGGAATGTGGCGGATGTCGGTAAAGCCGCCGAGCGACATGCAGTCGAGCAGTTCCTGATGCAGGATGTCCAGCGCCTTGGTCACGCCCTTGCCGCCCTTCCAGGCCAGGCCGTACATCCAGGACCGGCCGCCCAGACAAGCGTGCGCGCCGCGGCCCATGGCCTTGACCATGTCGAAGCCGTTGCGCATCCCGCTGTCCCAGAACACCTCGATCTGGTCGCCCACGGCGCGAGCGATCTCGGGCAGCACCGCGATGGTGGAGGGCGCGCTGTCGTACTGCCGGCCGCCGTGGTTGGAGACGATGATGGCGTCGGCGCCGAGGTCCACCGCCCGCTTGGCGTCGTCCGCCCGCATGATCCCCTTCAGGATGAACTTGCGCGGCCACAGCTTCCTGACCCGGGCGATCGTGTCCTCGTTGAGGGAGGCGTCCAGGTTGGCGTTGGTCCACTCCGCCAGGGGGATCACCCACTTGGCTTGCGGGTGCTCCGGCTTCAGGTTGGCGAAGGTGCGGTTCTTGCTGGCCAGCATATGCACCAGCCAGGGAACGTGCTTGGCCATGTTGGAGACGTTCTCGGGCGTGATCTGGATCGGCGCGGTCAGGCCGTTTCTGTTGTCGGCCCAGCGCTGGCTGTGCACGTGCACGTCCAGCGTCATCACCAGGGCC
>CAXTUT010000162.1:0-5568 GCA_964247465.1 uncultured Caulobacteraceae bacterium
GCAGAAGCGCGTCGGGCTGGCGCGCGCCGTGGTGGCGCACCCGGAGATCCTGTTCTTCGACGAGCCGACCACGGGCCTGGACCCGATCACCTCCGACGTCATCAACGAGCTGATCATCGAGGAGGTCCGCCGGCTGGGCTGCACGGCGGTGTCGATCACCCACGACATGGTCTCGGCGCGCAAGATCGGCGACGAAATCGCCATGCTGCACGGCGGCAAGATCGTGTGGCGCGGCCCCGCCAAGTCCATCGACGACGCGGACGACGCCCACGTCCAGCAGTTCATCAACGGCCGCGCCAAGGGCCCGATCACCGGCTACTGATCTCCCCTCTCCCCTTGCGGGAGAGCGCGCCCCATATTCCTTCCATGACGCCGTTGTCCGTCCTCGACCTGTCGCCCGTGCCCGAGGGCTCCACGCCCGGCCAGGCGCTGCGCAACTCCATCGAGCTGGCCCGCCACGCCGAGCGGCTGGGCTATGGCCGCTACTGGATGGCGGAGCACCACAACATGGCCGGCATCGCCAGCGCCGCGACCGCGGTGGCGCTCGCGCACGCGGCGGAGGCGACCTCGACCATCCGCATCGGCGCGGGCGGGATCATGCTGCCGAACCATGCGCCGCTGGTCATCGCCGAACAATTCGGCACCTTGGCCGCGCTGCATCCAGGCCGCATCGACCTCGGCGTCGGGCGCGCGCCGGGCTCCGACCAGATCACCGCCCGGGCGCTGCGACGCACCCTGTCGGGCGACGTGGACGACTTCCCGCGCGATGTGCTGGAGCTGATCGGCTACTTCGAGCCCTCGCAGCCCGGCCAGGCGGTGCGCGCCACGCCGGGCGAGGGCCTGCGCGTGCCGGTGTGGATCCTGGGATCGAGCCTTTACGGCGCCCAGCTCGCCGCAGCGCTCGGCCTGCCCTACGCCTTCGCGTCCCACTTCGCGCCCGACGCGCTGACGCAGGCGCTGGAGGTCTACCGCAGCCGCTTCCGGCCCTCGCAGTATCTGGACAAGCCGCACGCCATGCTTGGGCTCAGCGTGATCGCTGCGGACACCGATGCGCAGGCCCGCCGGCTCGCCACCTCCCAGCAGCAGGCCTTCGCCCGCCTGCGCTCGGGGCGCCCCGGCAAGCTGCCGCCGCCGGTGGACGACATCGATGCGGCGATCACGCCCGCGGAGCGCGCCACGGTGGACCATGCGCTGAGCTGCGCGGTGGTCGGCGGCCCGGAGACGGTGCGGCGGGGCTTGGCCGCCTTCGTCGATCGCACCGGCGCCGACGAGCTGATGGTCACCGCCCAGATCTTCGACCAAACGGCGAGGCTCCGCTCCTTCGAGATCGCGGCGGAAGCGGTGGAGCAGGTCCCCCTGCAAGTGGCGGCTTGAGCGGCGCTGCGTGCTTCGAGACGCCCTTCGGGCTCCTCAGCATGAGGACATGATGGAGCCAAGTCTTCCTCATCCTGAGGAGCCTCAAAGGGGCGTCTCGAAGGACGCACGGAGGCGTCTTGCATGAGGAAGAAGGCCGACCTGCCCACCAAGACCTGCGCCGCCTGCCAGCGCCCGTTCACTTGGCGCAAGAAGTGGGCGAAGGTCTGGGACGAGGTGCTCTACTGCTCCGACCGCTGCCGCGGCGACGCCAAGCGCGCCCGCAGCGCCGCCACCGCCGAAGGACGTTGAAGTTGAGGCTGCGACTGTGAGGCATCGGGCGTGAGGCATTGGGCGAGCGCAGCCATGCGCGATCCGACCGGCGCGGCCAAGGAGGCCAGCTTCACCGAACAGCTGCGCGCGCTGCGCGGGCTTGGCCCGTACCTATGGCCCAAGGGCGAGCCGAAGCTCCGCATGCGCGTGGTGCTGGCGCTGCTGTTCGTCTTCGCCGCCAAGCTGTTCGGGGTCGCCGCGCCGCTGATGCTGAAGCGGGCGGTCGATGTTCTGACGCCCCACGGCCACGACGCGCTGATCGTCGCCCCGCTCGGCCTGGTCGCAGCCTACGGACTGGCGCGGATCGGCTCGCAGGGCTCCAACGAGCTGCGCGACATGGTGTTCGCGCCGGTGGTGCAGCGCGCGGTGCGCCGCACCGCCATCTCGACCCTGGGGCAGCTGCACGGCCTCAGCCTGCGCTTCCACCTGGACCGCCAGACCGGCGGCGTCTCGCGCATCCTGGACCGCGGCCTGTCGGCGGTGGAGAGCCTGCTCGGCCTCACCCTGTTCAACGTCGCGCCCATCCTTCTCGAGGTGACGCTGGTCAGCGCCATCCTGTGGCGGCTGTTCAGTCCGCTCTATGCGGCCACCGTGATCGCGGTGATCTTCGGCTACGCCGGCTTCACCTTCTGGGTCACCGCGCGGAGGGTGGCGCTGCGGCGCGAGATGAACCGGCAGGATACCTTGGCCGGCGCCATCGCCGTCGACAGCCTGATCAACTACGAGACGGTAAAGTATTTCGGCGCAGAGCAGCTGGAGCTCGACCGCTACGACGTCGCCAAGCGCGAGTACGAGCGCTCGGCGGTGAAGAACCAGACGACCCTGTCCAGCCTCAACATCGGCCAGAACCTGATCATGTCGATCGGGCTGATGGTGGTGCTGTCGCTGGCGGCGCTGGGCGCGGCGCGGGGGCGGATGAGCGTGGGCGACTTCGTGCTCGTCAACGCCTACCTGCTGCAGCTCTACATCCCGCTGAACGTGCTCGGCGTGGTCTACCGCAGCCTAAAGCAGTCGCTGGTCGACTACGAACAGATGCACCGCCTGCTTGGCCAGACGCCCGAGGTGCAGGACCGTGCGGGCGCCCAGGCGCTGAGGCAGCCCGGCGGGGCGCTGGTGTTCGACGACGTGGGCTTCGCCTACGAGAGCCGGCGCACCATCCTGCACGGCGTGTCCTTCACCGTGGAGCCGGGACGCAAGGTGGCGCTGGTGGGCTCCAGCGGCGCGGGCAAGTCGACCCTCGCGCGGCTGTTGTTCCGCTTCTACGACGTGAGCTCCGGCGCGGTGACCATTGGGGGCGAGGACCTGCGTGACGTCACCCAGGCCAGCCTGCACGCGGCGATCGGCGTGGTGCCGCAGGACACGGTGCTGTTCAACGACACCATCCGCTACAACATCGCCTATGGCCGCCCGGACGCCAGCGACGCGGAGGTCGAGGCCGCCGCCCGCGCCGCCAGCCTGCACGCGTTCATCTCAGCCCTGCCCGACGGCTATGAAACCAAGGTCGGCGAGCGAGGGCTGAAGCTGTCCGGGGGCGAGAAACAGCGGGTGGCGATCGCGCGGGTGATCCTGAAGCGACCCAACATCCTGATCTTCGACGAGGCCACCAGCGCGCTCGACACCAAGACCGAACAGGGCATCCAGGAGAGCCTGCGCAGCCTCGCCCACGGACACACCAGCCTGGTCATCGCGCACCGCCTCTCCACCGTCACCGACGCCGACGAGATCCTGGTGCTGGAGCACGGCCGCGTGATCGAGCGCGGCGCGCACGAAGGCCTGCTCGCCCGCGGCGGCGCCTACGCCGCCATGTGGGCGCGCCAGCAGCGCGCGGGCGAAACGGAACCGGCCTGAGCCAGAGAGCGGACGTTGAAAGAGGCTGCGACAAGCCTCTTCTCGTGCGTGCATCTCGAGGAGCCAATGATCGTCTGCCGGGAGGGTCGAGCGGCTTCGTCTTCTCACGATTTGCCTTGGTCGCCGGTCGCCGCCTAGAGCGTGCGCATGAAGCCGCTCCGCACGCCTGCCGCCCTCGCCGAAACCGGCCTCCTCGCCGCCGCGGACCTGCCGGCGCTGGAGCGGGTGGCGGCGCGGTATGCGGTGGCGGTGACGCCGGCGATGGCGGGGCTGATCGATCCCGCCGATCCGCACGACCCGATCGCGCGCCAAGTCCTCCCCCAACCGTTCGAGCTTATAACGACGGCGGAGGAGCGCGCCGATCCGATCGGCGATGAGGCGCACAGTCCCGCGCCAGGGATCGTGCATCGCTATCCCGACCGGGTGCTCTTGAAGTTGACCTACACCTGCGCAGTCTACTGCCGCTTCTGCTTCAGGCGTGAGGTGGTGGGGCCGGACGGGACGGGCGATCTGACGGCGGCTGGGCGCGATGCGGCCCTGGCCTATATCGCGGCTCACCCTGAGATCTGGGAGGTGATCCTGACCGGGGGCGATCCCCTGGTGCTCTCGGCGCGGCGGCTGGCCGAGATCATGGGCCGGCTCGCCGCCATCGACCACGTGCGCGTGGTGCGGGTGCACACCCGCATTCCCACAGCCGACCCTAGCGCGGTGACACCCGAGCGGGTGGCGGCGCTGGCGAGCTTCGGGCGGGCGGTCTATGTCGCCGTGCACGCCAACCATCCGCGCGAGCTGACGCCTACGGCCCGCGCCGCCTGCGCGCGCTTGGCCGACGCGGGAATGCCGCTGATGGGCCAGAGCGTGCTGCTGCGCGGGGTCAACGACGATCCGGCGGTGCTCGAGGCCCTGTTCCGCGCCATGGTGGAGACGCGGATCAAGCCCTACTACCTGCACCACGCCGACCTCGCCCCCGGCACCGCGCCCTTCCGCACCACGCTGGAAGAGGGCCAGACGCTGGTGCGCAGCCTGCGCGGGCGGGTGTCGGGGCTGTGCCAGCCGACCTATGTGCTGGACATCCCCGGCGGCTACGGCAAGGCCCCCGTCGGCCCAAGCCACCTGCACCACGATCAGGGGGCGGTGTCGATCGAGGCCCCGGACGGCGTGCGCCACCCCTACCCGCCTGCGCCATAAAACCTAGCCATGCCTGCGTCCGCATTTGACGCAAGAGGCCGGCAGGTTTGGCGCGTGCTCCAGCAGGGCTGTGGTGAGGGACAAGGAACAACCGCCTGAAGTCGCCTCGAATGCAGCCAGAATATTACGTCGTACGTACATGTCATCTTAACTGCCGATCCGGCGGCGAGCAGCCTGGAGGCTCTGCAGCTCTGTGCGGTTAGCGCACAATGAGGCAGCCTCAGGCGACCGCGCGGGTGCGGTGCAGCGCCTTCAGCACCTCGACTGCCTGCACCCGTTCGGCCGGGCGGAGCTGCTCCCAGATGGTCCACAGGCCTTCAGGGTCCGAGGGATCGCGTATGATGAGGCTGGCGCGGTCGGTTCGGTAGACCTGCGCCAAGATTTCAAGAAGCGCCTGATTGTAGGGTAATCTGCCACGCTCGATCCGGCTGAGCGTGGCATGGGTCATGCTGATCGGCCGCGTGGACGGGCCGGCGTCTGCTCGGACTTCCGAGGCGCGCTCGATGCGGTCGGCGGCCTGCT
The DNA here is from genome assembly GCA_964247465.1 of uncultured Caulobacteraceae bacterium. Taxonomy (GTDB): domain Bacteria; phylum Pseudomonadota; class Alphaproteobacteria; order Caulobacterales; family Caulobacteraceae; genus CAHJWH01. The sequence goes on from CAXTUT010000162.1 coordinate 5,245, forward strand.
CCAGGGTCAGGCCGCTGGCTCTGCGCCATTGCCGAAGATAGTGGCCCGGATGATCGAGGTGCGCCGCCATGTGCGCAGGATGCAAAATGTCGCTCCGCTTGTCCACGGGGGTCGAACTTGCTCGCAGCCGTTGACTCGCCTGTACGCCCGGGGCACATATTGAGCGTTCCGGTTATGTTCTCGTAGGAGTTCCAGATGTCCAAGCCGTCGCAGGGCCTACGCGCCCTTGCCTCCATGCTGGAGACCGTCACCCCCGACCTCGCCCCCGCCGCCCGCACCGCGCTCGGCGGCGCTGCGGACAGCCTGCACCAAGCCGCCGAGCGC